>JAUVKO010000003.1 GCA_030596225.1 Fidelibacterota bacterium | reverse complement strand
GGCTATCAGGAGATTCTCACGGACCCTTCTTATCGAGGTCAGATCGTCACTATGACTTCCCCCCAGATCGGAAATTACGGGGTTAATCCTGAGGATATTGAAAGCGATTGTATTCAGGTCCAGGGATTTATTGTCCGGGAATCCAGCCCTACACACTCCAATTATCGGGCAACTCAAGGATTAGATGACTATTTAATCCAAGCCGGAATAGTGGGTATTCAAGGTATCGATACTCGAGCGTTGACCCGCCTCATTAGGGATGAAGGCGCCATGAACGGCATCATTAGCAGCGATTCCCTCGATCTGCCGGCCCTTAAAAAAGAGCTGACACAGGTCCCTTCTATGACCGGACAAGATCTAGTCAAACAAGTGACTTGTTCACAGCTGTGGAACTGGTCCAAGGCAAAAGAAGCTAAATCCTATCATGTGGTTGCCTTGGATTTTGGGATTAAGTACAACATTCTCCGACAACTGGCAGACAATGATTGTGATATCATTATCCTTCCGGCAAATACTTCTGCTGATGATATTCTGGCCCTCAATCCAGATGGTATTTTTCTTTCTAATGGTCCCGGCGATCCTGAACCGGTCCAGTATGCCATTGATACGGTCAAACAATTAGCCGGGGAAAAACCTATTTTTGGGATTTGTTTAGGACATCAAATCCTATCCCTGGCGCTAGGAGCTAAAACTTATAAATTAAAATTCGGGCATCGCGGCGGGAATCACCCGGTAAAGAATCAGCTCAATGGAAAGGTCGAGATCACCAGCCAAAATCACGGATTTGCTGTAGATCCCGGGACACTTCCCAAGACAGTTGAAATTACCCATGTCAATCTAAATGATGATACACTGGAAGGCATTCGCTGTACCCATATTCCTGCATTTTCAGTTCAGTATCATCCTGAGGCCAGCCCGGGTCCTCATGATTCACGCTATCTTTTTACAGAATTTACAGATTTGATGGATGCCCATGCCAAAAAGAACTGACATTCGCTCCATTTTGATCCTGGGAGCTGGTCCCATCGTTATCGGCCAGGCTTGCGAATTTGATTATTCCGGCACTCAAGCCTGCCGGGCTTTACGCGAAGAAGGTTACCGGATCATTCTGGTGAATTCCAACCCGGCAACCATCATGACCGATCGTGAATTGGCAGATGCCACTTATCTTGAGCCTCTGACCCCTGCCATTGTTACTGCAATCATCGAAAAAGAAAGTCCTGATGCCATCCTCCCGACTGTTGGAGGTCAAACAGCTTTGGATCTTGCCATCAAACTCGATGAGCAAGGAGTCCTGGAACAATTTAATGTAGAGTTGATCGGTGCTGATGTGGAAGCCATCCACAAAGCTGAGGATCGTGAAAAATTCAAATCCATTATGGACAGCGTAGGAATTGATACAGCAAAAGGTGGATTTGCCCATAGTGTCCCATCAGCCCTGAAAATAGTTGAGGGAACCGGTTTCCCTGCCATTATCCGACCTTCTTTCACCATGGGTGGAACCGGTGGAGCTACAGCCTACAACCATGAAGAATTCAGAGAACTGGTGGAAAATGGTATCTCCGCCAGCCCCATTGGAGAAGTCCTCATCGAAGAATCTTTGTTAGGGTGGAAGGAATTTGAGATGGAGGTCGTTCGTGATAAGAACGACAACGCTATCATTGTCTGTTCCATTGAAAATATTGATCCCATGGGCATTCATACCGGTGATTCTGTTACTGTAGCACCAGCCATGACTCTCACTGACAAAGAGTATCAGAAGATGCGCAACTGGTCTATTCAGTGCCTGCGCGCTATTGGTGTAGAAACCGGCGGATCCAATGTACAATTTGCAGTAGATCCCAAAACGGGACGGATGATAGTTATCGAAATGAATCCTCGGGTCAGTCGATCCTCAGCTCTGGCATCCAAGGCTACTGGATTCCCCATTGCAAAAATTGCGGCCAAGCTTGCTGTGGGCTATTGTCTGGATGAATTACCTAACGAGATCACCGGGAAAACGCTGGCAGCTTTTGAACCAAGTATTGACTACGTTGTGACCAAAGTTCCACGATTTGATTTTGAGAAATTCCCCTCTGCCAGTGGTATTCTCGGTGTTCAAATGCAATCTGTAGGTGAGGTCATGGCTATTGGCCGGACGTTTAAGGAAAGTCTTCAGAAAGCCTTTCGTTCTCTGGAAACAGGTTTGGATGGATTGGAACCAAAAAAAGTCATCGGTCGGGATCTCGATCTAAAGAAAATGCGTTTTGCCACGGCTTTCCGCCTGGTAAAGATCTGGAAAGCTTTTGAAAGTGGTGTGGATCTGGACACTTTGCACCAGATCACTCAGATCGATCCCTGGTTCTTGTATCAGATGCAGGAACTCGCTCTTGATTCTGCTCCCAAATTGAAGCCTGAAAGTATTCGGGAATTCAAGCGTCGGGGTTATTCCGATATACAGATCGCAGATCGAATCAGCAAAAGTGAATCTGAGATCCGCGAATTTAGAAAATCACAAGGGATTCTGCCCACCTTCAAGGAAGTGGATACCTGCGCGGCAGAGTTTCCGGCCCGCACCTCTTATGTCTATTCTACTTATGAAACTGAAAATGAAGTTTCCCCCCTTGCAGGAAAAAAAGTGATGATTCTGGGTGGTGGCCCTAACCGCATTGGTCAGGGAATTGAATTTGACTACTGCTGTGTGCAGGCCGTCTTTGGATTGGACGAACTGGGCTATAAGACCATTATGGTCAACTGTAATCCGGAAACAGTTTCAACTGATTTTGACATTTCTGATCGACTCTATTTTGAACCACTGACTTTCGAAAATGTAATGAATATCGTTGATCTGGAGCAACCAGATGGAGTTCTGGTGCAATTTGGAGGACAAACGCCACTGAATATTGCCAATCGACTGCAAGAAGCCGGAGTTAAGATCATCGGCACTGATCCTGCTGCAATCGATCTGGCAGAAAACCGCAAGAAGTTTGGTGCAATTCTTGATGAATTGAAAATCCCGGCTCCCGCTTATGGAACTGCTTTTTCAATCGAAGAAGCCATAACTGCTGCTAATAAAATTGGCTATCCAGTACTTGTAAGACCGTCCTATGTCCTGGGAGGTCGCGGAATGGAGATCGTTTATACTGAAGAGGCGCTGACAAAATTCATGGCTCAGGCAACTTTAGTGAGTGGCGATCATCCTGTACTCATCGATGCCTTTCTGGAGGACGCCTTTGAATTTGATGTGGATGCTCTTTGCGACGGTGAAGAAGTATATATTGGTGGCATTCTGCAACATATCGAAGAAGCTGGCATTCACTCCGGTGATTCAGCCTGTGTCATCCCGCCTTACCGACTCCTGCCTGACCGTAGGAAACTGATCGAAAGTTACACAGCAGATTTAGCTTTGACCTTAAAGACCATTGGTTTGATCAACATTCAGTTCGCTTTGAAAGATGGGATTATTTATGTGCTGGAAGTAAACCCCAGAGCCAGTCGCACAGTACCTTTTGTCAGTAAAGTGACCGATATTCCGCTAGCAAAGTATGCTGCACAGCTAGCTGCCGGGAAAAAGTTGCGGGAACTGAAGCTTACTCGGGAGAAGCATGCCTTGATCGCTGTTAAGAAGCCGGTTTTTCCCTTTAATAAATTTTCCAAACAAAGTGTTTTTCTATCCCCTGAAATGAAATCAACAGGAGAGGTAATCGGTTTGGACAGCCGCCTGGGAGCCGCTTATGCTAAAGCTGAGATCGGTGCCGGGAATCTCCTACCCACTCAAGGAACTGTCTTTATCTCGATCAATGATCGTGATAAACAGAATGCCATTGATATAGCTCGTGATTTTCAGGAAATGGGATTTAGCATCATGGCTACCTGCGGAACAGCTGAGGTTTTTAAAGAAAATGGCTTGATCGTTCAATCTATCCACAAAGTCAATGAAGGTCGACCGCATGTGGTGGACCATATCAAGAATGGTGAGATCCAGCTAGTCATCAACACACCTATGGGTGAGTTGGCTCGTGAGGATGAATACGCCATTGGTCGAGCTGCCATCCGGCATAAGATCCCAGCCATCACCACTCTGTCGGGTGCTAAAGCCGCCATACGCGGTATTCGACGTCTCGCAATGGACGATCTACCGGTTACCAGTCTTCAAGATATTTTTAATTGATTTTTTCAACCGCAGAGACTTACTTTTTTGCGGTATCCACGGTTTGATATATTGCTGGGTGTTTATTTGGCATGACAGTAATGCTGTGTCATCCTGCCTGCCGGGTCGAAGCAGATAGGCGTAGACTGGAGTTCATCGAAGGATAGACACTTAATGGTTAAATTTTGAGTTCGCTCTTTGACCAGGCTAACGCCGCTCAGGGTGACATCTCAAAGTTTTTTGGACCAACAGCAAACATATTTTACCCAAATTTTTTGTTTTAACAAGGAGGCTCCATGGCTGCTTCAATCGTTCCAAACGAAACGACATTCACTACGGCAGATAATTTCACTCTTTTTGAAAGAACCTGGAATTGTGAAAACCCTAAAGGTGTAGTTCTGATCACCCATGGTGTTGCCGAACATTCTGGTCGCTATGACCATGTTGCTCAATCCCTGGTCGAGGGAGGTTTCTCCGTAGTAGGATTCGATCTGCGGGGACATGGGAAATCATCTGGAAAACGAAACTATATCAAATCATTTCAGGATCATTTGAATGACCTGGGTGAAGTTTTAGCTCGCACAAAAGATACTTTCTCCGAGTTGCCGGTCTTTTTATTTGGCCACAGTATGGGTGGTGGTATTGTAACTTTATTTGCTATCCAACGAAATCCGGATATCCGGGGTATCCTTTTAAGCGGTCCTTCAGTTAAGGTTAGCGACGATATCTCGCCTCTTTTGCAGAAGGTCTCAGGTATCATCAGCGCTATCCTGCCAAAGCTTCCGGTGATTACACTGGAGAGTACAGACATTTCTAAAGATCCACAGGTTGTAGAAGCCTATGACAATGATCCCCTGAATTATCGAGGGGGCATCCTGGCTCGCACAGGGGCTGAGATTCTCAATGCAACTAAACAGATCACATCTCAGGCATCCACTATCTCACTTCCGATTCTTATCATGCACGGTACTTCTGATAAGCTAGCCGATGTTAGTGGTAGTGAAATGTTTTATGAAAAGGTTTCATCAAGCGATAAAACCCTAAAACTATATGATGGACTTTACCATGAAATCCTGAACGAGCCGGAACAGGACCAGGTCAAAACTGATATGCTAAGCTGGTTGGATGCTCATATATAGAGTTTCTTATTAACCACAAAAAGCGTAGATAATTGGTGTGCTTTAAGCACAAAATTAACTGATCGGCAACAAAGTCCCCTCTTGAGAGGGGATCAAGGGGTGGGTTTTTATATGCACAAAAGAATTATAGTACCGTATAATCCTATTCTAAAACAACTGGCCAAAGACCTGCGAAAAAACATGACACTCTCTGAAATCTTGTTATGGGATAAGATTAAAAACAAACAGATGATGGGATTTAATTTCAGCAGACAACGCCCTATTGACGAATATATAGTGGACTTTTATTGCCGTGATTTGATGTTGGCGATAGAAATTGATGGAGAGAGTCATCATCATACAGAGACTCAAAGAAATGATTTGGATAGACAAAAAAGATTAGAGAGTCTGGGTGTTCGGTTTCTGAGATTTGATGATGTTGCTGTCAAAAAGAAGATAGATGATGTATTGACAACAATTCAATATTGGATTGAAGAGCATCAGGATAATTTGGTGGGAAGAGAACCCACCCCAACTCCTCCCTGGAGGGGACATAAGCAGTTGGTCTTTAGCAGATATCATATGGAGTAATATTTAATGGCTATTCTTTCCATAGATCAGGGCACTACAGGAACCACTGTAATCCTGGTGGATCATAGCGGTGAAGTTATAGAAAAAGCATATCGCGAGTTTAAACAAATCTATCCAAAGCCTGGTTGGGTTGAACATGACCCTGAGGAAATCTGGCAAACTGTGGTTAGCGGTATCACCGAGATTTGTGGTAATTATGATGGCTCTATCGAAGCAATTGGTATCACGAATCAGCGCGAAACAACCGTCATCTGGGATGCTGAAAGTGGTAAACCCATATACAATGCTATTGTTTGGCAGTGTCGACGAACTGCTGCAATTTGCACATCTCTGGAACCACAACGTGATCTGATCAAAGAGAAAACAGGCTTACCCCTGGATGCCTATTTCAGTGGCACTAAAGCACAATGGATACTTGAAAATGCCACGTATCAACCAGATCAAAAATTGAAATTTGGCACCATTGATACCTGGCTTATCTGGAAACTCACTGAGGGTGCAATACACGCGACTGATTACACCAATGCCTCGCGTACCATGTTATTCAATATTCATGAAAAGGTTTGGGATGCTAAACTCTGCGAACTAATGCACATTCCTTTTGATCTGCTTCCAGAGGTCAAATATTCGGCAGATAATTTTGGAAAAGCAACCGGCATACCTGAGATTTTGAATATTCCTATCAGGGGTGTAGCTGGTGATCAACAGGCTTCACTCTTTGGACAACAGTGTTTCCGAAAAGGTGAGATCAAAAATACTTACGGAACGGGTTGTTTCATTATGATGAATACCGGCTCTGAGGAAATCAGATCTGAGCATGGATTAATCACGACTCTGGCTGCTGATCCTCATGGAAAACCCTGTTATGCCCTGGAAGGCTCCATTTTCATTGCCGGAGCAACTATTCAGTGGCTAAGAGATGAATTGGGATTACTTGAAACTGCTGCCGACAGTGAAGTGGCTGCTTTATCAGTTCCTGACAATGGTGGAGTCTATCTGGTCCCTGCTTTTGCAGGTCTGGGAGCTCCCTACTGGGATATGGATGCTCGTGGACTGCTAACCGGATTGACTCGAGGTTCCAATAAAAACCACATTATTCGGGCAAGTCTGGAGTCTATGGCCTATCAGACCTATGATGTGATTCAGACTATGAAGCAGGATACTGGTTTGGAGATTACATCACTGGCAGTTGATGGGGGTGCTACACAAAATAATTTCCTCATGCAATTCCAGGCTGATATACTAAATATTGAGATTAAGCGAGCTCAAAAAATCGAAACTACTGCGTTGGGAGCTGCCTATTTAGCCGGTATAGCAATTGGTTTATGGGACAGAAATAATCTGAGATCATTTGCATGCACCAAGACGAGTTTTCTTCCTGATATGTCCACAAACACACGAGAAAGCAATGTCAATAGCTGGAGGCTGGCTATCAGAAAGGTGCAATGTTTATGATACTACAACCAGGTCCCTTTGCTTTAGCTTTTCCAGATAATCCATTTGTATTTTTCGCGCCATCCCATTGGGGTGCTTTGCTAATACTTCTGGCATTTTATGTCGCCCTCTGGTTCTTAAAGGACTGGTTCGCATTAGCGCATATCGACCGGAAAGCCCGCTGGTTCCTGGCTGGTCTACTTGTAGTTCAGGAACTTAGCCTGAGTCTCTGGCGCTGGAGTATCGGCACCTGGGAAGCCGGTACCTCCTTACCTTTACATTTATGTGGTATAGCCATCGTTCTGGTAGTTTTTCTTCTGATCAATCGTAGTTATCTGCTATACGAACTGGTGTATTTTTGGGGATTGGGAGGAGCTATTCAAGCATTGCTGACACCTGACATTGGAGCATTTGGCTTTCCCCACTTTCGTTATTTCCAATTTTTCCTATCGCATGGAACCTTGATATTTGCCAGTCTTTACATGACTTGGGTTGGAGAAATGCGGCCCACACATCGCTCTATCTGGAAAGTGTTTGGCATAACCAATATCTACCTAGTGTTAATTGCAGGATTTAATCTACTCACAGACGGAAATTACTTGTTCATCTGCCACAAGCCTGAAAACGGTTCCATCATGGATGCCATGGGTCCTTGGCCGTGGTACATTCTTGTTTTAGAGGGAGTTGCCGTGGTTTTGTTCTACATTTATTATGCCCCTTTCGCAATCAAGGATCTTAAAACAAAAATGACCGGGAAATCCTGATCAAGCAAAGTTAGCCTCCCGGTTGACTGTATATTTCAAATATATATGGCCCTCTTTGCTTCATGCTTGAGGAAAGCAACTGTCATTGATTTAGATAATGCTGAGCTGAATAAATTCTGTGTTCATCTTTTTGATCGGTTTGCAATAATTTTACAAAACTAATGTAATTTTTTCGTTTCATGCTATTTCTGGCAATGAACCAGTTTGGAAAAGCAGCCGGAGTCAATAGCGCCTCTTCCCACTCTGCTTTGGGAATGACGGGATGAATTAAAGGTAGATCTATACTCGTTCCACTATAGCTGCATTTTAGATAAACCTGTTGAGGATCCAACTTATAGCATCCAAAATATGGTGAACAAGCATGTGGGAGTCCACAGCTCTCAACGTGTTTTCCGGAACGAAAAGCTGCCGTATAATAAATTTCATCGTAAGGCAGGATCACCTCATAATTTTGTCCTCGAGTTTGTGGGAAATGCATTTCATCCACATTCAGGAATTGCAAACCGTCGCCGATAAAGGTCACCTTAGAGATATTCTTGTAGAGCAAAGACCGGATTCTGGAGATCACATTTTTGCCGAGGAGAGTAACGGTAAGCATCTCTTGACCAGACCCATTATCTCGCTTTTTCAAGAGATAGTTTTCTAAATCATAGTTGACAGAATAAGCCCGTTTTTCCTGGATTTTTTCGCGTATATGTTCCCCAAGTTCTAAGCCTGATGTATTTGATGGAACATAGATAGTGGTTGTATATATCTCAGGTGGATAGAGTAAGATCCAGATTTCCAGGTTGGATCGCAGCACACCAATATTGTCAAGCAGAGCTTGAATCCTCAGATTCATTGCTGCATCACCGGGTGATCGCCGATAGATCATTGCACTTCCTGACGTATCATGTGGTTTAACATAAAGAAACAACTCCGTTTTATCCTTGAGATAAGTAAAATAGAGCCTGGCTTTTATGTTTTGCAGATGGTTCATTGATCCTTCCTGGAGTTTGAGTTTCGTCCACTTTAAATCATTTTCTGGTTTATTATTTTAATAATTGGGTTGTGAAAAAATAAACTCAGCACAGGCCTAAACAAGAAATAAATACCATATACTTAATATATTATTAATTATATCGTGTTTTTAATTAAAATACTGTTTCCATACCAATGTTAAATCCCATCGGTTAACTCTTTTTCACAGGAATATGGCACACTCTGTCAGACTTTATTTCCCATTGGAGAGTATGGGATCATGGAATAATTTTCATCGTGAAAAATACTAAAGCACTGGATCACTGCCCCCCCCGACCCTATCGTCTGAAAAACACAATTCAACATTACCCTTGGGGTAGTCGTAATGCTGAAGCCTTCATTGCTCGCCTGTTGGGTATTATTCCAGATGGTGATCAAGCTTTTGCCGAATTGTGGATGGGTGCTCACCCCAAGGCACCTTCATTAGTAATTGATCCGGAAAGGAGCCCGCAAACGCTGACAGAGTGGATTGCAGACAATCCCGGAGAGCGCTTAAGCTTGAATCACTCTAAGTCTCTTGCAGGTGGACTACCTTACCTGTTCAAGGTGCTATCAGCTGACCAGGCCCTGAGCATTCAGGCTCATCCGAACAAATCTCAGGCAGAAGCACTCCATCAACGGGACCCACAGCATTATCCGGATAGCAACCACAAACCTGAGATCGCTATCGCCATTGATCATCTGGATGCACTTATCGGCTTTATTTCAAATGAAGAATTCAAGATTTTGCTCAAGTCAACACCTGAACTCGATGATCTTATATCTGAAAGCAATACTGAGATTCTAAATCTTCGAACAGCTGTCCTGAAATTACTAGAAATGAGTCAAGACCACTCTGATGCGATCGAATCCTGTATCTCAGCTCTGTTTTCTCGACTCAAAACAAAAGAAAAGCCCACCAAAGCAGAAGGTCTGTTTCTAAAGCAGAGCAAGCTGAGTGGAAAACAGGATATTGGCCTGATCTTTCTCTTCTTCTTGAACCGAGTACATCTAAAAGCCGGTGAAGCTGTATTTCTACCCCCAGGTGTTCCCCATGCTTATCTCAAAGGCAATATTATTGAATGCATGGCCAATTCTGACAATGTGGTTCGACTGGGACTCACTGAAAAATTCTGTGATGCCCTGACCCTGTCAGAGATACTGGTCTTTGATGAGCAAACTGATTTTCGAGTGCCTGGCTCAAATGATGGCAAGCTCCACGCATATTTATCACCAACCAAAGAGTTCACGGTTAAGTCTCTGGAGTTACTCGCTGGAGAATTGGAAGCTTTTACTTCCCGTTCAAAATTGACCCTGTTTTTAGTTCTGGAAGGTGAGATCAGCCTGCGGTGGAGTACTGCTGAAAGTTCATCTACCTATGTCTACCGCCGGGGGAATTCTTTCATCACTCCGGCAAATCTGATTGAATTCACACTTCAGGCTAAAAATAACTCTAAACTTTATCTGGTTGAGATTCCCTAGGTAAGCAGGTCGGTCATGGACTATGTAGCCTGGGCTTGAATCCTGAACTTGTCAGACACGATAGTCGGTTTTACACTGGCCCAGCGCAACATGAGATTCACAGATTCACTAATATCATCCATCTTGATAGGGTCCAGGTAAGCAGTGACCCTTAAAAAATATTCCTGATCAGACGACAGGTCTGCGGTATTCACGACAACCAGATTCCGAACAGTGATATAGGTGTCCTTGGCAGCTTCAACAGTAAAGAATTTTTCTAATTTGTGGTCCTCGGAATTGACCAGATAGTAGATTTCTGTATCTTTATCAAAGCGAAAGCCGTTGACAATTTCTTTTCTCTGCAGCGGTTTTGATTCGCCAGTGGCAAACAGTTCAAATTTAAAATGCAGTGTGATATTCTGTCCGGAAAGCAGCACATCATCCAGAGTTTCTGTAAATGAATCTGCCAGCTTTGTACTGCAAACTATCTCATGTTTAGCACCCTGATACTGAAGGTCCAAGCCTTCAAACCAGGGGTTTGAAGTAACAACTGTTGAGAGGAATAACTGGGTCACCGCGATCACCGAAGCATTGAAAGTCTGAACAATGAGATCAAACATGGGTGTTACTTCTCACTATCCTGAATTGCTCAGGACCAAACCGATCGCCGTGGCAACCAAGGTCAGGGTCATCACTAGCATAATGGCCAAACCGTAACTGAACAAGAGCAATAGCATTTTAGTAAAAGTCTTGGGGTGAGACTGTTTATAATAGTTCTTCATCGCCAGGTACAGATAAACAAGGCTGGCTAAAATCACCACCCACATGACCAATTTAAAATCCAGGATCACAGTCAAAATGAGCAGACTGAAAATAAATGCATGAACATGCAGACTAAAGATCAGGTGTTCAATGTAGAGCTTTTTGCGTCGCCAATACAGGAGTTTCAACTGAAGGGCGGCTACCGGCAGCAACAGAAACATCATTTTGGCAAAATTGTCGCTGAAATTAACTAGAAAATCTCTTTGTTGAACATCAAACTGATTCTCCCCCACCGTAACTGCCATTCCTGAGCTTGAACTATCAGGATCCATTTGAGGCAAATCAGAGTCTTCTGATTCCAATTGCTCACCGGTCAAAGTTTGCACCTGTGATTCCATGGCATTGTTCAGGGCTTCATCGATATCACCTGTTTTACTGAGCTCTTTGAAGAAGTTACTATTCTGGAAACTGGGTATCAGAGTATTCAACGAAAGCATTAAAAAAAACAGAATGCTGGCAACCAGATATATTCTAACAGGTGGCAAATAGCTGATCCGGCGTCCTTTAATGTACTCTGTGGTTAAGAAACCCGGCCTGGTAAAGAGCATTCTCAAAGAGCGTAGAACACGTGAATCCACATCCAGAATTTCTTCGAGAAAATCAGAAAAAAGATCCTTAAAGGATAGGCGGTAATCTTTATTTTTTTGACCGCATTGAGGACAAAATTGTGTGTCAAGTTTTGTTCCACAGTTCAAACAATGTGTATTTGCATAAATTCTTGGCTTTTGTTTATTCATCATTGAAGTCTAAATTTAGATGGAAAAGTGGACAGGGTTAGTCTTTTTTCACATCAGGAACTATTTACGAGAGGGCTTTGAATATAAAAGTAGCTATAACCATCCGCTCTATAGACCTAGACAAGGCTCTGTTGCAAGAACTGGAACAGATGATCTTTCAGAATCACAGGGTCACTGATGAGAAACTGGATAGAATCAGAAACAATCAGCCTGTGTTTCTGGTCGCTTATGATAGGAAGCGCCCAGTAGGTTTTAAGCTGGGTTATGTCATTCCTGACACCAGCACCTTTTTTTCCTGGTTGGGTGGAGTTCATCCGGATTATCGGCGACAGGGGATTGCCCAAAAACTTCTGGAACGTCAGGAGTTGTTGTCAAGGAAAATGGGGATGAATAAAATCTACTTCACCAGCTATGATCGCTTCCCAGCTATGATCAAGCTGGGTAAAAAAAACGGCTACAAGTTGGTCAAATCTGAGATAGATGAGGAGGAAATGAAATACTGGTATGAAAAGGATTTAGCCGATTTCTAATGTGTCTACTGACGTATCCCCAAGCAAAAATCAGTCTTTTTCAGGTTCAGATAACAGGTTACCTTAGAAGCTCAGTAATCAGGAGAGTAGGACTATGTCAAGGGCACCAAAATATTTCACGATCAAATCGTTAATCGTCATCATTTTTATTCTGCCACTATTAATGCAAGCTCAGTCTGTAGAATCGAAAAATGCAGATATACATTTGAAGATCGATAATCTTAGTCAAATATTGACAAAACTGAAAGCAGAGCAGAAAGTATCACAGAACATTGAAGTTGAACTTGAAGCTCCAAGTAGAGACTATACAAAGCGAGATAAGCAGCGCCTGGCTGAATTACGCAGAAAGCAGGTAGACTCCCGTGCCAGAATCGATGCACTCACCCTTGAGATCATCAAGATCAGCAAACAACTGGAAGATCCCCGAAAGCGCTATGCCCTGGCCAAAAAAATGCAGGAACCCAGGCATATTGGGAAAGCAAGTGCCAATATTGAAGTAAGTGACTCCACCTTAAATATAGTCAATGTTTCAGCTCGCTCCATTGATCTTGCTGCAGTGAAATTGGTCCGCCATGGAAAATCTCTGGACCAGGCACGCCTGCTCATCATTGATCAACTTACCACTGAACAGGTCCTGGCATTTTACCGGGGATTATCAAAAACAGCTCGATACGAACTTTATGATATTGCCGATGAGATCGTGATGTCTGAAGCAGTTGATCTGAAAGATGCTCGCCAGTCTGCCATCTATTTCTACCTGTACACTAAGTGATGACCAAGCTTCTCAACTTCATTCTACTGGCTTTACTCCTTAGTGGGTGTAGCAAAGGAAAACTTTTCCTGTATCAGGAAGGTGACCTGTACACACGCAATTTTCAATCTAATGTTGCTCAACGTAAACTCATTCGAGGAGATTATTTTGAGGTAAGGCGTAATCCCAAGGGTCAGATCATTTCTGCCAAACATTTCTCTTCTAAGAATCATCTCATTGAAAAAAGCAGTTATAACTACACACGAAATGGCATGCTCGTGCATCGTCAACATACTGAGTATTTCCCTAAGGGTCTGCCACGAGTAGCTCGAGAATGGATTTATGAAAATGACCGTGTTTTACGGCGAGAAGAGAAATGGTTCACCAGATCCCGATCACTGGAGAAAAAACTGACCATCCATTATAATGCTGACCAGAGAATCTATTTGGAAGAAACCTGGGGTCTGGCTAATAAGCTCGAAAGTTCCACTGAATATTATTATGATTATAAGCATCGCCTGGACAAATCACGCCGCAACTTCTTTTTTCCTGATGGAAATCTGAGGGATTACTGGCTGACCATTTACAATGATCAAGTTGAGATCGTAACGGAAGAACACTATTTTCCTGATAATACCCTGATCGCCTTTTATCGATATGCCTATCACCCGGTTAAAAGGTATCGGGAGCAGGAAGAACTCCTGGACGCGGATCGAAATATCTTTATCTCTCGAAAATTCGACAAATATGGACTCCTGCTTGAGGAAAATGAAAGTGACCGTGAAATGGTTTTATTGAAGCGAACTGTTTACGAATATAACGATAAACACCAGCCAAAGTTTGTCCATCACTATGATTCAGATAGAGAACTGATTGAAACAACAAAATACAAAAAGCCGCGTTATCTGGAAACATTCAGAACACCCGGATTATAGGAAATTATCAATGAAGAAAATCCTGGTACCCCTGGCTGATGGATTTGAAGAGATTGAAGCCATAACCATTGTTGATATTCTACGACGGGCCGGTGCTGATGTCTGTACGGCAGCACTGGATAAGCGCAACGTACAAGGCTCCCATGGCCTGAAAGTGATTGCTGATACAGTTCTGGATGAAGTTATTGATACAAGTTGGGATATGATTGTTCTGCCCGGCGGTGTTCCCGGTGCTCCTGCGCTTATGGAAGATGAGAGGATCATCAAATTATTGAAGTCCCAGGCGGCTGCCAATAAAACTTCTGCAGCCATCTGTGCTGCACCCGCTGTTCTGGAACAAGCTGGACTAACTGTGGATAAACAAGTGACTTCTCACCCAGCCTGGGCAGATCGCATGACCAGCGCCATTCACACCGGTGAGCGGGTTCAGGTTGCCGAACAACTGATTACCGGTCAAGCAGCCGGCAGTGCCATGGAATTTGCCTTTCAACTGGTAGAAACCCTTTTCGGAACTGATAAAGTTACTGAAGTGAATGCCGGAGTTTTAGCAAAACTGTGACATCCTCATCTCTGGATCATTAAACTTTTAATAATTCGGAGTGGATAACACCAACTCTGAATCTATTTTGTAATCATTAATTAATCTTAATACCTAAAAAGGAGCCTGCATGAAAGGTAGAATGATTTCGTTGGATGTTTTCCGGGGTTTAACCGTTGGCCTGATGATCCTGGTTAACAATCCCGGAAGCTCGTCTCATATCTATGCTCCTTTACGACATGCAAAATGGCACGGTTGGACCCCCACTGATCTGGTTTTCCCTTTTTTTCTGTTCATCGTTGGAGTTGCCATGGCTCTCAGTTTCGGAAAACGGATGGAAGCGGGAGCTGATGTTACCGCCTTAAAGAAAAAAGTCTGGTCACGGGGCGCCATTATCATTGGCTTGGGACTCTTTCTCAATGGTTTTCCATTTAATATTCCGTTGAATGCCCAGATGGCTGCTGATTTTGAATTCATGGACATTTTTCGTCGTTTTCAAACTTTGCGTTACTGGGGTGTCTTGCAGCGTATTGGTCTCAGTTATCTTATTGGTGGATTGATCATCCTGTATTTACCCAAAACCAGGGACCGTATAATCGCAGTTGGAGTATTGGTTCTGGTTTATGAATTCTTTATGCGCGTTCCGCTGGTGGATGGCTGGGGAGCAGGGAGCTTTGGCTTACAGAATAACTTTGTGCGCTATTTGGACATGCTCATCTTTGGAAAAGCTCATCTTTATGGTGGAATGGGTGTGCCCTTTGACCCGGAAGGTTTTTTATCAACTTTACCGGCGGCTGTAACCCTGCTAAGTGGATTCTGGCTGGGTGAATATCTGCGTAAACCCCTTGATCACCAGGAGAAGCTCACCAATTTAAGCGTTATTGGTATTATGCTGTTTTTTGCGGGTTCAATGCTCAGCCTCATAGAGCCCATCAACAAGCAACTATGGACAGTCTCTTACGTTATCACAATGGATGGTCTAGCTGTGATGATGATCGTGTTCTCGTCGTATCTGATCGATGTAAAGAAACTGGATTTCTGGATCAAGCCAGCCATTGTTTTTGGCAGTAATGCACTGGTCGTGTTTGTAGGATCAGGTATTATGGGCAGATTGATGTACATGATGAAAACCACGAATTCTGAAGGAACGATCATCTCCATTAAACAGGCAATGTATACCGGTATTTTTGTTCCTTTGGCAGGCGACCTCAATGGTTCTTTGCTATTTGCCATCACAAACATTCTGATCTGGCTGGGAATTCTATGGTATCTTTATTACAAGAAAATTTTTATTAAAATATGAGCCTTAAAATGAATTCAGCACTTCTTTATACCCTAGTTTTGTGGTTGCTCTCAGTAGGTATTTATCAGGGGAATAAACCTCTCCCTGTCGGGATAAATTTTGCCTCAGATACTGTTTATACTGACGAAAATAGTGCTCAGTTGTTGATAGATCTAACTTCCGTCGATAGCTTAGGAGAATCTGTATATCAGCATGAAATATTTGATTCCGTTTTCAGCTATATAGATAAAGCTGAGCACTATATCCTTATTGATATGTTTCTCTT
This sequence comes from Fidelibacterota bacterium, assembly GCA_030596225.1. Lineage (GTDB taxonomy): Bacteria > Fidelibacterota > UBA8477 > UBA8477 > JABMPR01 > JABMPR01. The sequence goes on along the minus strand of JAUVKO010000003.1, from coordinate 10,478 downwards.
TAATCAATACACCGGACCTTCAGGTTATGTTTACCGTGACATTACCGGAGAATTGCAGGAAAAACTAATTTCACAGAAACGTAGGTTTCCTAATCTCAAGATTGACTTCATAAGTGATCCGGTAAACACATTTTATGGAGGAAGTATTGCTCCGGGATTGGAAGAATTAAAGATAAATGATATCAATGTTATTATAACTGATCTGAAGAAAACCAGAGATAGTACACCCTTATACAGCAGTATATGGAGAACATTTATTCAGTGGTTTGGCAACTCAAATAAATACGGTATTTTTTCAAACCCTTTTGATCCTGAGGGGCAAAAAGTCACTCTGCGAAGCTATTTTGACTTTTTAAATCTTAAAGCAAATCATCGGAAAGTATGTATTGTTGATTCACCTGGAGGACCTGTCTCATTCGTTATGTCAGCAAATCCTCATAGCGCCAGTTCAGATTTTTCCAATGTTGCTGTAATGTTCAAAGGTGAAATTGCTCATCAACTTTACGAGACGGAAAAAGCAGTCGCAAAAATGTCCGGTTCATCACTTCACGGTGAACACTATATGGCAAAGAATACTGATTTGTCACCAATACAAGATTACGCCATCCAGATTATTACAGAAAAACAGATCAAAGATAGATTGATATCTAATATCAATGCATTAATGCCCAATGACACTCTGTTTATGGGGATGTTTTATTTCTCGAATAGAGATATTATCAAGAATCTCATCCGAGCTTCTGAAAGAGGCGTAATAGTTAAACTTGTATTAGACCCCAATAAAGATGGTTTTGGGTTTTACCGTAGTGGTGTTCCAAATCAGGTCATAGCCGGAGAATTGCTTAAAAAATCAAAAAATAATATATCAATCCGATGGTATCACACTCACGGTGAGGAATATCATTCTAAACTGGCTCTTGCCCTGTCGCGAACAACATCTGCATCTCTTATTATTGGGTCATCAAACTATACACGGAAAAACTTAGACAATTACAACCTGGAGTTAGATGTTGTAATTGAGGCTGAACGGTCGTCACCAATAATCGTAGATACTCGAAAATATTTCGAGAAAATATGGACAAATGCCGATAATATTTATACTGCTGATTATGAGCAATTTGCCAATACTTCATTATTAAAAACCATTCAATATCGTTTTCAGGAATATACCGGATTTGGAGTGTATTAAGTGAACATTAAGACAATAACCAAGCTAGCAGGTCTTCTAATCTTATTAATAAGTATTGAATCCTGCTACCCTCAATCTCCTCAACAGACTGATATAGCCTGGTCAGATAATCTCGCTGATATCGACCGTTATAAAACCATGATTGATTCAACATTATTGTATTTGGAGAATCAAGGCAGTCGATATGGTATTGATAGAGCAGATCAGTTTCAGATAATCGACCAAAAGTCTAAACAAGAAATAGTAGCGGTAAGTTCCAGGATATTAGACTGTTTGGCTCATCTCGATTTCATTCGTTATGCAAACCAAGGTTTTTATTACCAGTTGCCCGGTGAAATTCATTACGAGAGTTTCATCAATTACTACACCGCTTTTTTAGTGCAGAGTTCTCGGGCTGTGAATTTTATCAATATTATCAATCGGAATAAAGCTTTATTCACGATTTTGGATGAAGCATATCCTGAATATGGTCTTCAAGAAAATTCATTTACAGAATTTAAATCCCATTTTTTAAGTCCCAAACAGGCTCTCGAATATTCAGCACTAAAATTGATTTACCGTAACAAACGACCTGATATAGATCCGTATTACACTAGAATTGCTCTGCTGGAAGATTGCAATTCAAGTTTAGGCTTTGATTATGGAATAAAATTAAGTATCCAACATGCTCAAGATGTCATCGGAAATGAAAGCTTCCTGCTATGGTTCCCGATTCAAAAGAATGTGGCTGAATGGATGGGAACTATATATTTATTCCGGGAAGGAAAGCATCTTATTTCGTCAAAAGATATTGAGGATATCCAGAAGCAGTTAATTCCAGGCGATATTCTTTTTCAAAGGCGTGAATGGAATTTATCAAATGCCGGCATACCCGGCTATTGGACCCATGCTGCTTTTTTTGTTGGTGATTCTATTGAAAGAAGTCAGTTTGCCAATGATGATTCTATCAGATCATGGGTTAAAACAATGGGAATTGCCAGTGGCTCATTTGAGGAATTATTGAAGGCAACCTACCCCATTGCTTATGAAAATAATGTCCGACATGATAGCTCCCAGCAGGCACATACTGTCCTAGAAGCCTTGAGTCCGGGTGTGATTTTTCAGACACTGAAAATATCTTTGACCTGTGATGGAGTTGGGGTCTTAAGACCGAGATTAACAGAATTGGGGAAAGCTCAATCGATTTATAAGTCTTTCCAATACTATGGGCGAGCTTATGATTACAATTTTGATTTTCTAACCGACTCAACCCTCGTTTGCTCAGAGTTGATTTACAAATCCTTTGAGTCGTCAAATAGTTTTGTTGGTATTCAATTTAACACCGTGGAAATCGCCGGAAGGATAATGGCATCTGCCAATCAAATGGTTAAGCAATTTGATAGAGAACACGACACGATAAATCTAGATTTTGTTTTATTCTTTGATGGAAATGAACTGGAGAGTTATAGCACTCCAAAGAGCGAAGATGTTTTTCGAACTACCTGGCGCCGACTTGATATTTTTCCAATTATATCTTCTGAAGTTTTGATGCTTAGCCCTGACAATAAAAATTAGTCGCTTTACTTGAATTTCATGTTGGCTATGGAAAATTAGTGCTTATTGCTATAGCAATCTGTGAGCAGAGCTTTAATACTGAAATTCGAAGTTCAGCATCCAAACCTCATGATCCTCATAACTGATCATGGTGGCAAAACGGTCGGCAATGGCAATTAAACGCAAACCGAGCTGCCATTGTAATTGATCATTAAAACGATTGCGATAGGGAACCGAGTGAATCACATCAATTTGGTTAATGATACTAATGGCATCCCCCAGATTACGTGGGAATGGATACCAGGTCGCACCCAGAGATAACTTACGTCTATCAGCATATATGGAAATGTGACTATTGGCCTGGGGCACGCCCACTGAACCGGTAACAAAAAAAGATGAATTCCGTTCCGATCCGTTCTCAATTTCATCCTGATGCTGTGAACTTAATGTGTTGAAAGCATCCCAATCCCGTAGATCAAAGTGAGCTCCCTCAGAGTATTTTTCAACATACTCGACATAGCCCAAGGCCAAATTCACCGGATAAAGATTACCACGTATGGGCAAGACCTCCAGTTTTACTGAAAGCTCACCCTGATCAAGTATTGATTCTTTAGCCCATAAACTGGCTTCAGCCGTCAACAGCCAAATTGACACACCTGCTTTTAGTTGTCGAATATGCTCCGTTTCAGGCTCCCAGCGACTGCCAAAATAAACCCAGGAATCCGGAGTGCCGGCACTGGGCACATCAATAAGTTGATGACGGGGTTTGATCTTAAAAAAGGCAGCATAGCGATTCTTAAGCAGATCAACTTGTTCCTGTGCCTGTCGCTGTCTGGATTCTTCCATCTCAAGGATTTTATCCAGAGAATCAATAACCGCCTGCTTACGACCCAAAGCTAAACTATCCATCATCAATTTATGTCGAAGAGAGTCTGCCCGTAAAGCTTCCAGTGCCTGATGGGCCAGTTCCTGCTTACGAATGTCAGCCTCTAAGGAAATTTGGATCTCCTGGGTCACTAGATCATGATACGCGGATTTTCCATATTTTATCAGACTGTAAAAGGTTGAATCTTTTGTGATAAATCGCTCTGTGATCTTGACACTACGTAAATTCATCTGAGTTGAGACCAGGGATTCATAGCTGTAATTTTCTTCTAAACGATCCTTGTTCTCGGCAATCTGTTGAGTAGCTATGCTCTGAACACTCACCTCCACATACTGAGCGAAACGGAGACGTGCATCGTTATCGGCCTCATCTACTGACACAAGTGACTTGCCGATACCGTAGTAAACAGCATCTGATTGTATTTCGCCGGTTTGAACCCAAAGTGGAAGACCATTTTTGACTTGGATAAATTCTTCAGTAGCGGAATTGTCTATTAATTCGTCCAGATCGAAGGGGCGTCCACGGGAATCCCGATCATATTTGGTAGTGTCGGAAAGCGGAGTGGAAAAACCGCTTGCTATCATACAAAAAAGGATTGATATAAATAATATATTTCTGATTGAATAAGCCTTCCCTTTTTGGGTGATATTCTAGTGCTTGCCGGTGTTTGACACAAGGCTTGATTCCTGCCTGAGGATACGATTTGCGCTTGGTCACTCTTGACCACAGATAAGTTCGTAACAAAGACCGTATTCCTCATTGTGTTGAAGGGGTGTATATGTTATGATTGTGGCGCTATGCCGAATGACCGGCTCAGGACTATACAGAAAGGATACCCGTTGTGTCAAAAGGGGTAACAAAACAGAGTGAAGATTTTGCAAAATGGTATACTGATGTGGTCAAACAGGCCAAGTTGGCTGATTATGGTCCGGTTAAAGGAACCATGGTCATTCGACCGTACGGATATGCTATCTGGGAGAATTTTCAAAGCAGCCTGGATCAAATGTTCAAGGATACCGGTCATGTTAATGCTTACTTTCCCATGTTCATCCCTGAGCATTTTCTGCAAAAAGAAGCTGAGCATGTTGAAGGTTTTGCACCGGAAGTAGCGGTGGTAACGCATGCCGGAGGTAAGGAATTGGAAGAAGCCCTAGTGATTCGTCCCACCTCTGAGACCATCATTTGGCACATGTATAAAAAATGGATCTCCTCCTACCGGGATCTGCCGCTATTGATCAATCAATGGGCTAATGTGGTGCGCTGGGAAATGCGGACTCGTCTGTTTCTAAGAACAACTGAATTCCTATGGCAAGAGGGGCATACAGCTCATGCAACAGCGGAAGAAGCCCAGGCAGAAACCATGACTATGCTGGAAGTCTATCGCCGTTTTGCTGAAGAATACATGGCCATGCCTGTTATCACCGGTCAAAAGACTGAATCTGAGAAGTTTGCCGGAGCAGTCAGCACCTATTCCATCGAAGCCATGATGCGTGATACCAAGGCACTACAGGCCGGCACCAGTCATAACCTGGGACAGAATTTCGCCAAAGCCTTTGAAGTGACCTTCCAGAATAAAGATAACAAAGAAGAATTAGTCTATGCCACCAGTTGGGGTGTTAGCACTCGCCTGGTTGGCGGTCTGATCATGTCACATGGTGATGATAAAGGGCTTATTTTACCACCCAAAGTAGCACCTTATCAAGTGGTCATTATTCCCATTTTCCGCAATGATTCAAAAGGCCTGGTCATGGACAAGGTCGATGCACTGGTAACCGACATGCGTAAGGCTGAGATTCGGGTGCATATTGATGATGATGAAAAAGCCTCACCCGGTTTCAAGTTTAATGAGTGGGAAATGCGTGGGGTCCCCATGCGCGTAGAAATAGGTCCCAAAGATATAGAAAAAGGTCAGGCTGTGGTCGTCATCAGACATTCCGGAGCTAAGCATTTTGTCCAATTGAGCGAGTTGGTGAATTTTCTATCAGACCAGGTCGTGATAGTCCAGGAAGAACTCTTTCAGCGTGCATTGGATTTCCGTGAAGAGAATACCCACACGGTTGAGACCTGGGATGAATTCAAGGAAGTCATTGATACCAAAGGCGGTTTTATTAAAGCTTACTGGAATGGTTCTGCCGAGGTTGAAGAAAAAATAAAAACAGAGACCAAGGCGACCATTCGTTGTATTCCTTTTGATCAACCAGGTGAAACAGGGAAATGTATTTATTCCGGTGAGGAAAGCTCACAATTGGTGATTTTTGCGAAAGCGTATTGATTCAATCTTCGGAGGTTGAGCCTGTCGAAACCTAAGGTGTTGAACAGTGATATTGGGCATTTCGACATGCTCAATGTCCAATATCAGAAGCCTCAATCAAATGATTGAGGCTTTTTTATTTATTCATGCCGCAATGATTCGATGGGATCAAGACCAGCTGCTTTATATGCTGGATAAATTCCAAAAACAATTCCGATAAATGAGCAAACAAAAAGTCCAATAAAAACCCAGTCAACGGGGATTACCGTATCGACACTTTTCAATACAAGGGTTATCATATTCCCCACACCGACACCTGCTATTACACCAATAACACCACCTATCAGCGATAGAAATACTGCCTCAAGTAGAAATTGAAAGAGAATATTATTACGAGTGGCACCAATGGCTTTGCGTACACCGATCTCTTTGATACGTTCACTCACCGAAACCAGCATGATATTCATAATTCCAATTCCTGCTACAACCAGAGCAATCACACTCACTGCTCCTGCAAAAAGTTTAATGCCAGCTGTAAAAGAGCCAAATGTTTGAATCAATGCATCGTTGGAGGTCACCTCAAAATCATTTTCTTCATCTGGTGCTAATCCCCGTACAATTCGCATCTGATCGATTACTTCTTCTTTAACGATATCAAAGCTCTCTCCGTCCGGCGCTTTGATTGAGATACCTAATGAGGTCCAACGTCGGCTGAAATATTGCAGATAAGCAGTGATGGGGATAATTACGAAATTATCCTGACTCTGCCCAAACATTTCCCCTTTACGTTGTAGAACCCCAATCACATCAAATCCAATACCGTTGATCGTGATAGTTTGATTTACCGGATTCTGATAGGGGAATAATTTTTCGATAACATCAGTACCAAGAATGACGACTCGACGACCGTATTCGATATCCTCAGGAATTAAATTGCGACCATAATCAAGGGTTTGGTTAAGAGCCTCAAGTCCCCATTCATCCATGCCCTGAACACCTACATTAGGGTTCGTTTTTTCTTTCCTATACCGGATTGTTTTCCCGCCTGTTCCATCCTGAACACTGACAAATTCAGCTCCTTCCATCCGATCTCTAAGTTCCAGAGCTATCTCATAGGTGATATTGGGTCTACGCCAGTATTTTCGCATACTGCTGTGATCACCCATCTGAATCACCGGTTGTTTTTGAACAAAAATTACATCTGATCCGAATACGTTGAGTCCAGAGTTAATGGATGATTCCAGAGTACGAATGGCTGTCATCACAGCAATGATGGCAAATACGCCGATGACAATTCCCAGTAAAGTGAGGATTGAGCGTAACAGGTTGTCACGAATGGCTTCCAATGCCATAAAAAAGGCATCGCTCAGGGTCTTTATTGAGGTTCTTATATACATATTAATTATTCTCGTCATCCCGAGTACTTCGGCTTCGCTCAGCACAGGTTCCATCGAGGGATAAATTTTTATGGTGGCTCTCATTCTTACATTTAGCTAAGATGTGCAGCGTGTTCCAATTTTCATCGATAAGTGCCAATTTCTTTCCTTTCCCCCAATTCTTGATTTGTTTTTCTAGAACTATAGCATCCTGTATTGGCATTGTATCAGTATTCCATACTAGTTCAACAGGTCGTTTAGAGTGCGTATAGCCTAGTGCTGTACCTTCCTGATGTTGGGCAAGACGGGATTCGAGATTGCTGGTAACACCTGTGTACAATGAGCTATCTGAACATTTTAATATGTACACTTGACCTTGTTTCATAGGTTTGTTATCCCTCGACTCCGCTCGGGATGACGGCTATTGATATCATAGTAAGTCATTTCTTACTCATATCTCAGTGCTTCAATGGGATCTAGTTTCGCCCCTTTTCTAGCCGGTGCCAAGCCTGCAAAAAGACCAACACCTACGCTCAAGGCAATTGCTGCAAAGGCAACTCCAAAGGACATGTTAGCGGGAAAAAGAAAATGACTAATAGCAAAACTGGCCATGGTGGAGATAAGCAGTCCCACTAATCCCCCGGAAACAGTAATGAGCATTGCTTCAATCAGGAATTGTCCCTGGATCTGGCTTCTCGTTGCTCCCAGAGCTTTACGAACACCAATCTCCCGGGTGCGTTCCTTTACAGAAACAAACATGATATTGGCTATACCTATGCCTCCAACCAACAAAGAAAGTGCTGTGATGATCAGACCGGTTCCACCAATAGCCATCTTTATCCCCTGGTAGGTTTGCCGAAATGATTCCTGCTGATTGACAGCAAAATTATCCTTCTCTTCCGGTTTTAATCCTCGTAGTACCCGAACTACTCCGCGGAGTTCTTCCTTGGCATCTTCAACATGATCTTCAGGAACTTTCACCGTAATACGTCGCATTCCCCAGGGACCATGAAATATTTTATTGAAAGTCTCCATAGGTATTAAGACCTGAGTGTCCTGAGAGAATGCCCCCATGAATTTGCCCATCTCGGATAATACACCGATCACTCTAAATCGTTTGGAGCCGGCAAAAATCATTTTATCAATGGGATTTTCTATGGGAAAGAGAGTCTTAGCCACCTCGGATCCAAGCAGAATGACCTGGGCTCCTGTGCGATCTTCAGAATTCGTGAAGAATCGTCCAAATTCTACATCAACAGTTGAAACTTCAGGATAATTCGCTGAAACACCATGAATAAAAATACTTTCAGCTGATAAGTCCTTATAGTTAAGATCTGAAGAGCGACCTCTTTCGGTGGCCACCACCATTGCATACTCAGAGCGTTCCTTAATATCTTCGGCCATATCAAGCTCTATGGGAGGTCGATTTCGCAAGGTCCACCAATCTTCATCTCCAAACCAGGGCCATTTTTCCACATATAAATTACCTCGACCCAGAAATTTCATACTATCCTCGAACAAGCCGTCTACCCCACTGATCAGAGTTGACATGAGTGATACGGCAATGATACCGATAACAATGCCTGTACCGGTCAAGATGGTCCGCGTCTTGTGTGCCCACAATTCAGACAGAGCAATGCGCATATTTTCCCAGAAAAAGCTTCTCATTTGTTGTACTCTGGGATGTCACTATTATTTGAGGAGAGATCGAAATCGTCATCCCGAGCGGAGTCGAGGGATAAATTCTTATAATGGCTTCTATTCTTACACTCAGCCAGTAGATGCATGGTCTCCCATTTTTCAGAGATGAGTGCGAGTTTCTTTTTTCTTCCCCATCTTTTGATCTGTTTCTCAAGAATAATAGCATCTTGAATGGGTAAGATATCTGTATTCCAGATCAATTTCACTGGGCGTCGAGAATGAGTATATCCTGGAATTGTACCTTCTTGGTGATTTGCATATCGGGTTTCAAGATTACTTGTGACTCCAGTGTAAAGGGATTTATCAGAACATTTCAATATGTAGACCTGCCCTTGTTTCATGTGTTTATTATCCCTCGACTCCGCTCGGGATGACGAATATGATTTTGCACTTAAAAAGGAAGTTTAAATTATTCATTTATTTTGAATGTTCAGTGAATTCATCTGCGGCTTTGCCTGCCCGCACGAAGTTATACGCAGGCGGGCGCTCTCTGCCTGCCGGGCGTAGCTCAAATTGTCTCGACGACTTGTGGTGGCATAGCTGATTGGCGAAGATCCAAGCTGAAAAATGAAAACAGGAGAGCGTAGACTGGCGAGAGGCAGAATAGATATACTCTGAACTTGAGGGGTAATAGTTTTCATTTATTTTGTTCGCTTGGTAGGTTCATCTGCCTCAATTTTACCATCCATCAATCTGACGACACGGTTGGCATGAGCGGCTATGTGTTCTTCATGGGTGACCAATATGATAGTATTCCCCTGTCTATGCAGTTCATCAAACAAAGTCATAATCTCTTCACCCGTCTTTGAGTCAAGATTCCCGGTGGGTTCATCTGCTAAAATTATAGCCGGGTTATTTACCAAAGCTCTGGCAACCGCGACCCGTTGACGTTGACCACCAGATAATTCATTGGGCTTATGATGGATACGATCCCCTAGACCTACTCGCTCCAAGGCATTAATGGCCATTCCCTTACGTTCTGAAGCTTTAATCTCACCATTGTAGATCAACGGTAGCTCCACGTTTCGAAGACTGGTGGATTTTGGTAAGAGATTGAATGTCTGGAAAACAAATCCAATCTTCTTGTTTCGGATATGAGCTAACTCATTATCGCTCATACTTGCCACATTGACCCCATCCATAAAAAAATCACCATTAGTTGGTGTATCCAAGCATCCTATCAAATTCATCAATGTTGATTTCCCGGAACCCGAAGGTCCCATGATGGAAATATACTCATTGTGTTCGATGGATACAGAAACCCCATCCAGAGCACGCACTTCTGCATTTCCCATCTTGTATATTTTGTAGAGGTCTTTGACTTGGATCAGGGACATGGTTTTTTCCGTATTATTAATATTTAGTTTTACAGTGTGTTAAGAGACTCGTTATCCTGAGTAGTTTATACCAATTACACCTCAAAACAGTCTATGCATTCTTCATCTTTTCCAGTTTTACTGCTCTTAAAATTCCAACCATAGCTCAAGCTATGCTTAAAATTTAAAGATTGTAAAACAGAAAAATCTTTTGAATTCATATAGA
>JAUVKO010000282.1 GCA_030596225.1 Fidelibacterota bacterium | reverse complement strand
CCTCAGTTCGGAAATTTGTCTTAAGCTTCCTTCAGATTCGCAGTCACCCACGACACCCTTGCTCTCGACTAGTGGTTGGATACTACATTCCTCCACAGTGGACTTGCACCACCGAGTTATTAACCATGCACGGCACACAATTAAAAAAGACCGATATAAAACCGGCCTTTTTATAACAAAACCTATAGAATGATCATGTTTTAATCTCAAGCCCTCCAAAGGCAACTGTGCAGTTCAAAGTCACATTGACAGATTCTTCAGAGCTACCTTTAGTTTTGTCCTCAATGCTTCCAAAAATTGGAGTACCTGTAATGATCACATTCCAGTTTTCCGGAACAGTGATTTCGGCTCCACCAAAAAGAGCTGTGACATTCAGAACACAACCGGCATCAATCGCTTTGGCATTACGCAAATCCAGATCAACACCTCCAAAGAGAGCCATAACATTCGCCCCTTTGAATTTATCTGAATGAACTATGTTCTCAACACCTCCAAAAATGGCAGAAGCTTGAACAAATTCGTTATCACTTGATGAAATATTCGAAAAAGAGAGACCAGGTTTCCCTTTTGACTTCAAAAGCATAGACACACCCACATAGAGTATTGCCAATGGCCAGAGTTTAAAAATACTTCCCCAGTTAATAAAATCCAGAGTTGCCGAGAGTAATACCAACCCGGCAATAAAGAGAATAGCGCCGTTACGTCGATCATCATTTTGCAATTTTAAAAAGCCGGCGACGACCAATATCAAAGGCCACCAGTCACCTATAAAATGCCCAAGATGCATGATATTGAGACTCTGCAGTAAAAAGATGGCCCCAATGACTATTATCCCAATAGCTATCCAGGATTGCTGATTACTACTTTTGCCAGGTAACTTTTTGGTCATTTGTTATACTCCTATGATCATCATTGCTTAGCTGTAAAAATACTCAATAAAACCAATCTAGCCCAAAGGTATTTTAAGGCTAACTGTGAAATTTGCGCCAGATGCTGAGCTTTCGTCATCAAAGCGATCTAACTCATGGCTTGTGATACTCCAGGCGATTAGAGTCCCCACTCCCGCTCCAAATATAATATCTGTGAAATAATGCATGTCACTGGCCACCCTTAAGTATGCAGTCACTCCTGCTATCGTTAACAGAGATGACCAGATCAAATCTTCCCGCTCCGGATAATGTTGACTAAGAATCATGGCATTAGTGACTGCTTGAGAAAATGCCACACTACTATGACCACTATAGAATGATGTATAATCTTCAGAGCCCAGTGAAGGACGGGTTTGGAAGTGATGATAGGGACGCTCGCGAGCCGCAGCGATTTTTATTAGATTCGTAAGCATGCTATTTACGCTAAAAACTTCCATATTGATCAGGGCTGCTCTTTCAGGATCTTTTGCCATAAGTGGTCCCCAAACTAAGCTTGAGAACGATACTCCATATATAAGTCTATCGCTCCAGACCTTTGCCTGCTCCTGCTTCCTATCTCCCCAGTACAGTATATTTCTTAGACTAAGGTCTAAGTGGTTTGGATTTGAGAACCGAGGTTCTGATGGCAGAAGCTGATCCTTGGCAAACAGTTCATAACCAACTACAATTCCCATTCCGGCTGATGCCAAAAGAAAATCCTGTTCGCTCGGCTTGGTTTGACTGTGCAAGTCAGTGCTTATCATTCCAAAGACAAGTAATAAAAGCATCTGAATCAATGACCTATATGATTTGGGTTTGGGGCACTTCATATGTATCCAATTCAGATTGTATTGCTTTATCCGGCAATGGGCTCGAATCTAGCCTGGAAGAATCTCAAATATTCCGGCTCATAAGTGAACTGCAATCCCTTGATCTGATCTCTTCTTTCATAGACATCAGCAATCGACTCGGCCACCACATCCATGTGGGCCTGAGTATAGACCCGTCGCGGAAGGGTTAGCCGAACCAGTTCCAACTTGGGCCGATTATTTTCACCCGTTTCCTTGTTTCTACCTGCTGAAACCATTCCACGTTCCATGCTTCTTACACCACTCTCGATATAGATCTCTGCTGCCAGGGTTTGAGCAGGAAATACATCTTGAGCAAGATGGGGTAGAAATTTCTTGGCATCCAGGAATACGCCATGACTCCCAATGGGTTTCACTATGGGAATTCCATAATCAAGCAGCTTCTGTCCCAGATACTTTGTTTGTCCCACCCGGGCTCGCATATGATCATCCTGCACAGACTCTTTAATACCTATGGCCAGGGCTTCCATATCACGACCAGCCATACCTCCATAGGTGTGCAAGCCTTCATAAACCACTACCATATTTTGAGCTTTACGATAGACATCTTCATCATTGGTCGCCATAAAACCACCGATATTCACAATGGGATCCTTTTTAGCACTCATGGTGGCATGATCTGTCAGTGCACAGATCTCATAGACGATCTCTTTAACACTCTTATCTGCATATCCGGGTTCACGTTCTTTGATGTACCAGGCATTCTCTGCCACCCGAGTCATATCGTGGACAATAGAGATTCCATGTTCATTGGTAAGTTCACGTAAGGCCTTAATATTTCCCATGGCGATGGGCTGTCCACCGGCCATGTT
>JAUVKO010000147.1 GCA_030596225.1 Fidelibacterota bacterium | reverse complement strand
GCCTGGGCGAAGAACGCGGCATAGCACCAAAACGTTCTAAGTCATGACGAGCGGCTGCAGTTGACATCATTTCGATAGCACAGCAGGCTAGTCCAAACTGAAAATACCATTCCGAACCGGAACGAGACCAGTTCAGCAATTTATCTAAAGAAGTAATGAGAATATTCTCATTGAATTTCTGATTCAGAGTACCCATTTATTTGGTCTCCGCCTCATGCAACTTGGCCGCAGAATAGCGACCTGCACCATATTTAAGTTTCATTTTAACCCAATCCAGATCACCCTTCACCCAGACATAGGCTAGGCCAACTAAAAGGATGAACATAAAGACAAAGACTTCAATAAAGGTCAGAAAACCCATGTCCTTGAAGACCACCGCCCAGGGAAAAAGGAAGACTACTTCAACATCGAAAATGATGAATATGAGTGCAACGACATAAAAGCGGATATTGAACTGCAACCAGCCATCACCCTCTGGCTCTTCACCACATTCATAAGTATCCATCTTTAATTCAGTTTGATTTTTCGGGGCGATCAACTTTTGAATGATGAACCCCATGTACATGAGAAGAAAGGCTACAACGCCAAAGGCTAAAGCGATTCCGTAATGTTCCTGCATGATATTTATAGTACCCTTTCTTTCAGCATTCGCGCGCCAATATAGACGGTACCCTATGGCTCTTCAAGAAGCGAATACAATAGCCGCATTCAGAACCTTAGGCTGCTCAGCTGTCGCTCTCGCTGTGGTAATCTACATGTCACAACAATTGATTTAAGCATTAGGTGCTAAATCAAAACTGAATCAACTCTCTGTCGGCATATCCTATAATTGTTCCTGAGCATCCACAACAGCTATTGCCGTCATATTGGTTACATCCTGCGCGCTGGTTGAACTGATCTACAGAAAGTGAAAAGCATCTTCTTAGTGGTCATATATAATTATCCCAAAATCAAGATGACATCTCGAATTGAGATGTCATCCGCTAATAAATTGTATTTGTCCTATAGACTGTTGTCGTGTCATCCTGAGCTTGCCTGCTAGGCCAGATTCAGCAAGACACAATTATTGAAAAACCAACCTACAAATAAGTATTACTACTTATTCCCAGAAGCTCTTTAACGCAGTCAGACCTTCCTGTATCTGATCCACATTGATACCGCTATAAGCAAAGCGGATATAGATCTTATCTTCACCCGGCAATGGTCTACCAAAATGCTCCCGGGAACAAAATGATACACCAGTTTCATACAGTGCATCCAGTCGAAATTTGGCAGAATTCTGATACCCTTTGCGCTTAAAGATATCAGTGACATCAGGAAAGAGATAAAAGGTCGTTTCGGGAATTGAGACTTTGACACCATCGATATTCAGCAAAGCATCAACCAAAGCATCCCGGCGAGCATTTAATTCGTTCAGAATAGCATCCTGAGGTTCAGGGGGACCATTCAAACAGGCAACTCCTGCTGCCTGTACAAAATGATTTGAACAGGATTCCTGATTAGTATTGAATTTAGAAATTGCTTCAATCACATCCACGGGTCCCGCTGCACAGCCAAGACGCCAACCTGTCATGGCAAACTTCTTTGAAAATGTATATAAAATTATAGTCCGTTCAGCCATACCCTGTAATGAAGCAATACTTTTGCTCTGACCACTATAACGAACATCAAAATAGGCTTCATCGGCCAAAACCCACAGATCATGTTTGATGGCCAGATCAGCCATCCATTGCATTTCTTCATCGGTAGATTCTGCGCCAATTGGATTCTGATAATTATTGTAGATCAGCACTGTTGTTTTATCAGTGATCTGTTGCTCAATTTCTTCACGATTAATTGCAAAGCCATCTTTTGTTGTTACATATCCGTATGGTAAAGCTTTTCCACCCAAATACTCGATCTGAGACTCATAGATGGGATAACCAGGATTTGGATATAGTGCTTCAGCTCCCTCTTCCAGTAAAGTTGCCAGAAATTTCCCGATAACAGGTTTGCCACCAGGTTGAACGGAAATGTTCTGGGCTGTCAAATTGAGGTTACGAGACTTCCCGATATCTTCGGCCAAAGCCTCCCGTAAAGGCAGTATACCCGGACCCGGTGCATAACCGGTTTTACCATCCCTGGCTGCTTTCAAAGCGGCATCCAAGATATATTGCGGTGTGATAATATTCATATCCCCTAAATGAAAAGGATAAACCTTGTTCCCTTTGGCTGACCAGGCTGCTGCATCTGCACCAACTGCAAAGGCAGTCTCTGTACCAAGACGACCATAACGACTTGAAAATTTTCTCATCATAACCCTCTATATTTATTTGTCTGTGGCTTGACTCATGCCCAGACGTTTCATGCGTGTTCCACGATCATTGACAAAACGTTCAATACCTTCCAGTAACCAGCGTTCTGAAAGATGAGCTTCTTCCATAACCTCCTCCAATGAACCGCCGGAACGCCAATTGTTATCCCAATCAGCAGTCATTGAATATTCCACCGAAAGCCGGTTTCCCGTCCAATCCTGCATGGCAATAGCAGAGGCATTGGTAATAAATGTGGAATTTAGCCAATCAGCATCACTGACCGTCTCTTGCTGATAGGCTTCAGACTGCATGGTAAACAACTGCGGACTGACCGCTGCAACCAGCTTCACATTCAGGCCACGTTCATCCAGCTCAGGCAAAAGCTTGACGACACTGGCAGTCGTTGCAGTACCCTGAATAAAAAGAGTGCCCATTTTTGGTAAATCAGATTTATAGTCACGAATGAGGTAAGCCCCTTTTGCTGCATCAAGATGAGAAGCCATACCCAATTTTTTTCGATCTGGAACCTCCACGCCGGGACGTGTCAGATGAAGCGCAATTATGGCAACATCAGTACCCATTGCTGCCGTTAACATGGGTGCGACCTCGTTGTGTTCCCAGGGATACAAATTGATAACTTTGCCTTTGGGAAATAATTGGGTTACTGCAGGCGAGTAGATACCAAAATGGGTCCTGGAATCCTCAGCCGTTTCAGGTCCTGAGTGACCTGCGATCCAGAGAACCTTACCTAATTTCACATCCGCATCCTGTACCATTTGACTGAAGATACGAAAAGGACCATATTTTAAATAAGAGAACGAACCATAGGTGGAACAGGCTGCAAAGAAGCCATTAAACTCAGCTTCTGCATCCTGAGCAAAGTTGGTTGCCGCAATCCCCGTGCAAATTCCCGCATTTGCAAACTCAGTAATAGCCTGAGGAAGCATAACACCCCTGGTATTATTATCTCGGTCAAAAAATCCGTAGCCTTCAAAATCCCCCGAGGGTTTTCCAAAGCCAGAGATATTGGTAGAGTCAGCCAAATCCGCGGACATGGCTAGAAAAAGTGGACGTCCATAATGCTTATTTACATAGCCATTCAACCAGGCTGCATATTTAGCGAGTCCACTACGGTTAGGAGCAACTTCCCCTGGTTGAACAAAAAGTTCATCGGGCAAACCCTGAACATCAGTAAGGGTAGCATCCGTAAGCGGATTTCTGCTGGTATCAATCCACATTCGTTCATTATCCTCAGGAACTGCTTCACCTAATTCAATCAAGCGATCAGCCAGATAGTTCAATAATTCAGGATCCTGGTCAAAGACCTGGAAAACCCGTTCTATATTAATTCGGGCCTGTTCAGTGCGACTAGCTTTATCGCCTGGTCCCTCTTCACCATAGCCCTCAAAATGGATATTATATTTATCCATAAATTCTTTTTTGGTTTCCCAGTAAGTGGCATTGTTGAATTGATGAACAGCACCATGGGATTTATTGTCATAGACACCATAGCCACGACCTTTGCGGGTCTTGAACCAGGCCATGGCGGGAGCGCCTTCAGAATTTTCATCAAATGTCATTTCCTGAAGAGCAGTATTTGTACTGGCCCAATCTGAGCCATCTTCTGCTCCAAATACACGCCAACCGTGTGGTGCAAACCAATCTTCAGGTGATCCATAAATTACTGAGGAAAATGGACGATTATCAATACCAAAATCGTTCCAGTCGACCAAAAAATGAAGATTACTAAGACCTAAACCATATGCGGAGTTCAATGATTCGTGGGTCACTCCGGGAGTTAAACCACCCTCACCCTCAACAGCAAATACCCGAATATCTTCGGCACCGGCATATTTGAGTGCCATTGCTTCACCAACAGCCACAGGCATCCCATGTCCGGAGGGTCCAGTATTGGCCTTGAAAATATTCGTTTTGCCAGCCATCTCAGCATGTCCCGGTAATCCGCCTTTGTTTCTCAAGGTCAACAGGTCTTCCCAGGTAAGGGTTCTGTCCTCAGATGCCAATTTATAGCGTTCATCTCCAGTTGAGGCATATCTACGTCTTAATGATTCATTGAAAACTGCCAACAGAGCATATATAACAGGGACAACATGGCCTGCGGAAAGAATGAATTTATCTCCAAATCTCTTCTGTGGGTTTCTAATATCCCAGCGCATCCCTCCACCCAGGAATAGAGTTACCAGCATATGCACTTTGGATCGAGAACCACCGGGATGACCACTCTGTCTCAGGTTGAGCATCATATCGATGAGCTGATCGGTCATATCCTTGATCTTTTCCCATTTGGAAAATACACCAGGTGCAGATTGCAGTTTTGATGTTTCGTTTGTCATATTTCCCTCTTTTTTAAAATCTGTTATAGCTAAAGTTATCCGAAATTATTTGGTCAGGTTAGTAATATTCTTTGAACGAAGAACCTTAGCCATAGCAGTCTGAGCTTCTTCCCAAATATCATGCATGCCGCATTCGTCGAGGAACTCACAGCTTACTTCGTCTAAAAGACACTCATTCAAAGCGAGAGGACCTTCCAAAGCTTCCACTACTTCCAGAACTGATATATCCTCTGGCTTACGGGCAAGCCGTACCCCTCCGGAAACACCCCGGGTGCTATTAATGATCCCCTGCTGGACAAGGGGTTTGAATAATTTTCTTAAGAATGGTTCAGGTATTTTCTTCTCAATCGAAATATCGCCAATACTAATACGGGTTTCATCACCATTCTCTACCAGATATCTGATTGCTCTTAAACCATATTCCCCAGCTTTTGTTAATCGAATCACGTAATACTCCTTAATCTCCTGGACCTGTAATCTTGCTCGTTACGAGATGATTTTTCGACACAATACTATTTGTGAGAATATTACTCTTAATAGCGAGAAATCCCAACTGAAGTTTTGAGATATCATGGATTAACAGCAAATGATTAAGCGTATTGGTCATGAGCCTATTCTTCTGTTGTAGGACTATTATTTTGAATTATTAATGCAATGCCCAACAAGCTGGCCACCAAACCCAGCCCCAGAATAAAAATATCCAGAGTGGTGCTATAACCTTCTATGATACTTAACCACGCCTCTCCCAATGAGATGGCACCAACGATTAAAGCTAAATACCCGATTTTTTTATCTTCTTTCATGCATCCCTGTCAATTCTTATGGAATACTACTTAATCCGGCAACATTAAGGCAAATATGTTGCCAAACCCATGAACTCCGGGTGCATCAGGTGACGAGGAATTAAATGTATCTCATTCCTCGTCATACGATATTTAGGATTATTTAATTAGT
>JAUVKO010000167.1 GCA_030596225.1 Fidelibacterota bacterium | reverse complement strand
GCGAAATAGACTAATGTTAATGGTTATTATGCTGCTATTTGCTGGTCAGCATGCATCCCTTGCTCAGACCATTAACTTTAGCATTCACGTTGCCAGTTCTCTGGATGCAACTAAAGATGCTGATATGACTTTTCCTGAAGTAATGGCTGGTGATGGCCTCACGGCAATTAATATGGGTGACGGGGGCATGGGTGTTTTTGCGATCAGTGGTAACGAAGAATTAGATGTTGAGGTGATTTTAACCGCGCCCGATAATCTTGTTCATGTGAATAATCCTTCTAATCTCATGCCGTTGACACTCCAATTCGCATACGCTAACCGGGGAGTGAATGATATTAACCAGGCAATTACGGTTACTGGGAGTAGCGCCAGATTCCAATTACGAGAACGTGAAAGTGGACCCGCCGGTGCACCACCTACTCCACCTAGCTCTGCACATACACCCAATATTGTAACTGCTTATCTCTATTTATTTGGTACCATCGATGTCGGTATGATCGCTTCAGGTGCCTATACAGGAACAGTAGATCTTTCAGTACAGTATTATTAGTTCTTAAAGTGTTACTTTACATAGTCAAATAAATATTACAGATCAATTTGTACTGTCAGATTGTTAAGATACATTTCAATCTCATTATGGTGATTTAAGCATTGTAAAATGGATATAAATATATATATAATAACATGATAGACGTGATGTACGAATTTTGGCATGGCATTTGAACATATGTGGGCAGTTCGACAATGGAAAGTTTGAAAATATGAAAAAGGAAATAGAAATGAAAAAGATGATTTTACTAGTTTTAAGTTTAACACTGATGGTGAGTTTTGGACTTGCCCAGGACGAGAATCTTGATGTTACAGCTAACGTTGGTGTAACCGCTCTTAGTTTTACAGCAAATACTGATATTGCCATAGGTGCTATCACAAAAGGTACTACAGCTACAGTAGACCCGCTTAGTGGTGCTGCACATACCAATGCACCTGATGCAGTTGCTGGAAATATTGCAATCCTGGGTGAAGAGGGTGCAACTGTTTCAGTTACTTTTGATGCTACCGCTACACTGGGAAACGGTACACAGACAATGACTTTTACTGCTGATGTTATCGGTCATGAGACCACACAACCAGCATCAGCCACAAGTTTAACAAGTGGTTCTTCTACTGTTGACCTCAGCGGAACTGCCGGTAATGGCGGAACTGGTACTTATAATTTCTGGATTGGTGGCGATATGCCGGTTGGTGCTTCCCAAAGCGCTGGCTCCTACTCGACTGCAAATGGAACCAATGGTGGCGGTGCCTGGTCCATGACCCTCGCTTACCAATAAACGCATTCTAATTAATAGTGGTTTACGTAAGGGCTGTGAATTTCACAGCCCTTTTTCATAATTACCGATTTCGTCATATTCGTCATATTCGAGTTGGCTTCAATGCCCTATTGTGATTAATATACAAAGATATTTTGTAAAGATACCTTAATTAGCAGAGAGAAGAAAATGATTAGTAAAAAAACGAACATTAGTGCGTTGATTTTCCTTTTTATGATTTCCAGTCTGTTTGCTCAGGTCGCGATTTCTCCGACTTCAGCTTTTCTTGACAATAAGCAGCGCTTTGAAACCATCCTCATCATGAATAATTCTGATGATGCTCAAGAAGTGAAACTGGATTTTAAATTTGCCTACCCCAAGGCTGATGCAGCTGGCGATATTGAGTTGATCTATGATGATGATGAACAAGAAAAATTGCATTCTGCTACAGGTTGGTTTAGAGGGTTTCCGAAAAACTTTGTTCTTAGCCCCGGTGCTCGTCAAGTTGTTCGGATAACTGCAAAGACACCCAGAAATATTGAACCGGGCATGTATTGGTCACGACTTATTACAACCTCAAGCGCGGTAAGCCCGGAAGTTGGAGCTACAGATCAATCTGGAATTAGTGCACAAATCACGATGCAGTTCAATCAAGTCACTTCCATATTTTATCGCTCAGGTGAACTTTCTACGGGTGTCCACCCCACAAATTTGCGAGCGGTAATCGAAGACCAAATTGCGAAGGTGTTTGTAGACTACACAAAAAGTGGAAATTCACCCTTTCTGGGGTCTATGTTCGCAGAAGTATTTGATACAAGTGGTAAATCTGTTCTACAAAAAAGAATGTTTGTCTCAATTTATTACGATGGCTTGAGACGTTTAAACCTGAATATTGGAGACCTTGCTGCAGGTACTTATGATGTTACAGTCACAATAAGCTCTGGTAGATCAGATATTCCTGCAAAGCAAATTGTCACCACAGAACCACAGACTATCCGAGGTAGTTTTACCAAAAAATAATTGAAGCCAATCATTCGATTTCTGTGCGTTCTCTCACTACTGATGTTGGGGAGCGGAGCTTTTGCATTCCAGCAAGAAACCCCTGAAAATAGGGAAGAAGAAGTTTATCTCTCATTCCGCTACCAGGGGGTGATCGATGAAATTATTGTAGCTATAGCCATAGATAATGAGTTTTATCTACCCCTTACAGACCTGTTCGAACTCTTTGCGATCAATTATGAGCTAAGTCCAAGTAACTTTAGCGTTAATGGATATTATTTATCCGAGTCTAATCCATATATTCTGGATTTCGCAAACCAGAATGCCACTATCAGTGATAGCTCTTATATTCTTGATGCATCAGACTATTTGATCAAAGACGTTGATTTCTATGTTAAACCTCAAATCTTTGAGCAGGTTTTTGGCCTCCAACTTATAGTTGATCTGAGTAGATTGGTTTTGCGCTTAAAAACCAAGGATATTTTACCCGTTATTTCGCGCCACGAGAGTAGAAGAGCTCATCAACGCCGAAAACAGTATGCACAGGTGACCGATGATTGGTATCCACTGGTTTCTGGTCGACAGCCCCAGATGCTGAATGGCGCTCTACTCGATTACACTCTTTACAGCTCTATTACAGAGAATAACAGTTTTCTAAATTTAAATACAAATATTGGCGGTGAGCTTTTCTATGGTGATGTTCAGGGAAATCTGTTCACAACAGCCAACCCCTTTGGTACTTATTTGGATTTTTCTGGATTTCGCTGGCGGTATGTCAATGATAAAAGTCCCTGGTTTACAAGGGCAAGTGTAGGGGCGATCAACTCAAAAGGTCTATCTACCCGTTTATTCAATGGTATTAGTGTCTCCAATGAACCAATTTTGGCGCATACTTCATATGATCAATACATTATTGATGGTCATACTGATCCTGAGGCTGAGGTAGAACTATTTCAGGATAATCGTCTAGTGGAAGTCGTCACAGCAGACGATATAGGCTATTATAGATTTATTGTTCCTCTCAATTATGGTATATCAAGATTCAAGATCCGCATTTATGCCAAACAGGGGCATGTTATTGAATATGACAGCCAGATTGATGTTCCTTTCAATTTTCTCCCTCCGGGAGAATTCAGATATCAGGTCAGTGGAGGGGTTCAATCAAACGATGATATCGTTCCAATAGAGCAGACGGAGCTTGCCCAGTTTAACTTTTCGTACGGTGTGAATAATTGGCTTAGTATGAAAACCGGAATCGATTATGCCAGTGATGAGAATAGTGATAAGCCGATTATATATAACCAGATATCCAGTAGAGTTGGAACTACTTTTCTATTAAATCTGGATCTCGTCTATGGCTCGTTTTATAAAGTAACCTCTAATGGACACGGTCGCCAATCCTCTTCCTGGAATATGGATTATACCTATTTTCAAAAAGAGGGACCAATCAATCCCTTGGGTCAGAAACAAGTAATAAATACAGGTATATTTTTTCCGGTAATGATTAACAAGGCCCAGGTTATAGTCCGTTTCGATGGTGGTTGGCAGAATTATTCAGATCAGAATATTTATAAGTTCAATCTATTTCTTAATAATACATACCGCGGTTTTCGGTTTCGTTATGGATTAAAGGAAGAGCATGGATTTGCAGATGGAATCCATTTGGCAAAGAGTTCTGCTCACGCCGGTGTTGTTTATTCGATTCCGAGAAGCCCTTTATATCGTGAACTATTAAGGGGAACCCATTTTAGAAATGATGTTTATTATAGCACGGCCACCGGCCAATTTGAATCGATCATTTTTCAAATATCGAAACAATTCAGCAAAAAATTGCGTGCTCAATTGTCTTGGGGTGAAGATTTTACTGTCGATGATCGGTCAATCGAGATCGGAATCTCCTGGGACGCAGAAAGATATAAAAGTACATCTTCGCTGAAGCATAGTAATCGATCCTACTCCCTTGCTCAAACTCTACGTGGTTCGGTTGGCCTGGATAGAGCTAAGAATGAATTTCTGTGGGATAATAGACAGCAAGTCGGACGTTCGGGTGTTTCAATACGCATGTTTGTAGATGAGGATAATTCAGGAGCCTGGGATAAAGGTGAGGAGATATTACCAGGGAATGCGCTAAGTATTAAAAGAGCAACAACGCGTCAGGTTACCCAGTCCGGTATCTCGAGATTGACTCAGCTACAGCCGTACAGACGTTACAATTTTGTGGTTGATGAAGCAAAGATCACAAACCCATTGTTGCTTCCCCGGAATAAGGAATTTTCTGTCATTCTTGATCCAAATAGTTTCAAATCTTTGGATATTCCATTTTTTACTACAGGAATTATCGATGGCAGAGTGGATAAAAGAGCTGTCGATGCGCTAATACCTATTTCTGGTCTTAGACTCCACTTAAGAAATGAGGATGGCTCTTATGAAGCTACTTTACGAACCTTTGCCGACGGTTCTTTTTATTCCATGGAAATCCCCCCTGGAGATTACGAAATATGGATCGATGAAACCCAGTTGGAATTCCTGCAAATGAACTCGGTTCCGGGAAAACTTGAATTTTCTGTTGAAGCCAGTTCCGATGGCGACTTTATTGAAGAACTGGACTTTATCCTGGAATAGTCCCCACCTCAGTATAATACCAATTTCAGTTCCAAACTGCCTGTAATTTCTTCATCTTTTACCGTTTTACTTCACTTAATATTTTATCCATAGCCATGGCTATGCAGAAAACATTAAGATCGTAAAAGCACTAAAATATTTTGAAGTTAATA
>JAUVKO010000230.1 GCA_030596225.1 Fidelibacterota bacterium | reverse complement strand
TATATCAAATATGTCAATATCAATGATGATGATATTTCCACTGAGTACAAATCAATAATATTAGAGTAAACCTGTTTTCAGCGAACAGAGTGAGTCAAACAGGTTTCAGACATTCAGGCTAGATTGAAACCAGTTTAGCCTGCCCACCGGAGCCTTGGCGTAGGTGAGTCGTCGTTCCACTCCTCCGGAAACTGGTTGAATTGACAAACTTGTTTTCAACGAACGTAGTGAGTCAAACAAGTTTTAGACATTCAGGCTAGATTGAAACCAGTTTAGCTCTCGCTTCGCTCGATCGGAACCTGGTTGACTGAAATTGGCTAAACCTTATAATCTACAACCACCGTTTTGACAGCGATTTTGCGTAGTTCCTGTACAACTCGTTGATGCTCAGGATGAATCGCATAGCGCTGGAGGGCAGCCTGATCCTTGAAAGCAGATATCAGGATCATATCTTTGGCATTTTCAGAATCTTTGATATTGATCCCAACTTCATAGAGTTCGATCTCAGGGATCAAGGACGGTAATTCTTCTAACATTTTTTCCAATTTAGCAATATTTTCAATTTTACCATTTTCCGGTAAATCCCAGGCGACTACATGTTTGATCATTTTGTGTCTTCCTATGCTTTCTCACCCAACTACCGAATTGGAGAAACTACCTTTTCAGTCTTTGCGAGGAGCAACGTGACGTGGCAATCTCAAATTAGGGATCACTCGCGATGACAGGGTTCAACTTGAAACAAATCAAACTAAGCTCTTTGTTTAACTCCCGATATCTGTTCTGAGTGTCTTACCTTGAAATTCAATCTTTTGGGCGTTAGCATAAGATATACGCAAGGCTTCACCCACCGTAGCAGCTTTGGATGTCACAGTCAGCACCCGTCCCCCACTGGTGACAACATCTTTGTCATCAATTTTTGTACCTGCATGAAAAACTGTTGAGCTCACCACTTGCTCTAATCCTGTAATAGAAAGTCCCTTGGGATAAGATTCAGGATAACCGCCGGAAGCTAGAACGATGGTAGCT
This sequence comes from Fidelibacterota bacterium, assembly GCA_030596225.1. Classification (GTDB taxonomy): domain Bacteria; phylum Fidelibacterota; class UBA8477; order UBA8477; family JABMPR01; genus JABMPR01. The sequence goes on along the minus strand of JAUVKO010000230.1, from coordinate 2,682 downwards.
GCAGAATCACTACTCCATTGAACATCAAGCTCATTAAGATGATCATCAATAATTGCCTCAAAGATATCAAGCAGATCTGTTTCCAAACGGGGTAGAATAACTTGAGTCTCAGGGTCACCAAAGCGCACATTGTACTCCAAAACTTTAGGACCATCCTCTGTAAGCATAATCCCGCAATAAAGGATTCCCTTAAACGGCCTTCCCTCCTGACGCATACCTTCCAGAGAAGGCTCAATAATATTTTCCAGACAATAGTTCTCCAGCTTCTGATCATACAGAGGATTGGGAGAAATGGCACCCATACCGCCTGTATTCAAACCCGTATCTCCTTCACCAATACGTTTGTAATCCTTAGCTGATACCATGGGTACCACCGTATGAGTGTCCACAAAGCACAGCATGGAAAGCTCCGGACCTGTGAGAAATTCCTCGATAATGATCTCGCTACCGGCATCTCCAAAAACCCTGTCTTCCATGATCTCTCGGATACCTGCTTCAGCTTCTTCTGGAGTAGAAATAATGAGCACACCCTTACCAGCCGCCAGACCATCTGCTTTAATTACAATGGGATAGGTAGTATTGGTGCTTAAATAATTTTTAGCTATTGCAGCTTTACTAAATCGATGGTAATCAGCCGTTGGTATCTTGTATTTGGCTAAGAGCTCTTTGGTAAAGATTTTACTGCCTTCTAAAATCGCTGCTTTAGCATTTGGACCAAAGATCCGTAATCCCGCTGCTTCAAATTCGTCTACGATCCCATCAACCAAGGGGACTTCCGGACCCACTACTGTAAGGCCTACGGAATTTTCCTTTGCAAAGCTTAGAAGTCCGGGAATATCATTGTCAGAAAAGGAAATATTGGTTGCTATTTCAGATGTGCCAGCATTTCCCGGGGCACAATAGATCTGATCAGTTTTTGGGCTTTGAGTTAGCTTCCATACCAGGGCATGCTCACGACCACCTCCGCCAATTACCAATACTTTCATCTTTCCTCCTATATGCTGTCGTGCAGCTTACATTCCTGTTTATTAATGCTTGAAATGCCTCACTCCTGTAAATACCATTGAGATACCAAATTGATTGCAAACATCAATTGAGTCCTGGTCTCTCACAGATCCACCTGGCTGTATGATTGCAGTAACCCCGGCAGCATGTGCTTTTTCAACAGAATCTGAGAAAGGAAAAAATGCATCAGAAGCTAAAACAGAACCCTTAGTGGAACTCTTACTTCGATCCAAAGCATTGTCCACAGCCCAGATCCTGCTGGTTTGACCCGCTCCTACTCCCTGAGTGGCTCCATCCTTCACCACAACAATAGCATTAGATTTTGCGTATTTTACAGCTATCCAAGCCAACTTAAGATCAGCCCATTCCTGCTCTGATGGTTGATTTTCTGTAACTACTTTATAATTATCAGTATCCAACTGAAGCAGATCTGCTTCCTGAATCAGTATTCCACCATCCACCTTTTTATGAAAATAGCGTTCTGAACTTGCTGGATTCATGATGTCTGCCAGTTGGAGGAGACGGAGGTTCTTCTTCTTTTTAAGAATTGCCAGAGCATCTTCAGCATAAGAGGGTGCGATCACAATCTCCAGAAATATTTTGTTCATCTCCGCTGCAGTAAGGGCATCCACTGGCCTATTTAGAACTACAATTCCACCAAAAATGGAGACAGGGTCAGCTTTATAGGCTCTTTCATAAGCAGCATATATATCGTCTGCTGTGCCCACACCACAGGGGTTGGCATGTTTCAAAGCAACTACAGTTGGAGCAGAAAACTCACGAATCATCTCAATGGCGGCTGAAGCATCACCAATATTGTTGTAGGAAAGTTCCTTACCATGCAACTGCTGAGCTCCACTCAGACGACCATCTAATATTGATATTTCACGATAGAAAGCTGCCTGTTGATGAGGGTTTTCCCCATAGCGTAAACTTTGTTGTTTCTCATAAGTAAGTGAGAGTTGATCAGGTAAGTCAGTATCACCCAGCTCCTTAGCAAGATATTGACTGATCAATGTATCATACTGGGCTGTTTGTCGATAGCCTTTGAGAGCCATCTTTTTCCGAAAAGCGTCATCGACTTGATTCCCCTGAAATAATTCCATGAATTTTGTGTAATCACTGGGATCGGTTAGCAGGGTCACCGAGTCAGAATTTTTACCGGCTGCCCGAATCAGAGTAACTCCTCCGATATCAATATTTTCTATGGCATCCGACATAGTCACACCTGGTTTGAGAATAGTAGCTTTAAATGGATACAGGTTTACCACCACCAGATCGATCAGAGGAATACCCAACTCATCCGCCTCAGTCAAATGTTCCGGAATCTGACGATTGGCAAGAATCCCACCATGAATTTTTGGCTGAAGCGTCTTCACTCGACCACCAAGACATTCTGGAAAATCAGTGATATCACTAATTCCAATTACCGGTATATCATTGCCAGTCAGCAGCTTAGCAGTTCCCCCCGTGGAAATTATTTCAACACCTTCTTTGTGAAGAATCTGTGCTAATTCCAAGACCCCACTTTTATCAGAAACACTAATTAATGCCCGCTTCATTAAAGTCTCCCTTAATAATTATATATCTTTATTTTTGCCACAGATCTACACAGATATTCACTGATAGCTACAGTGACCATGTTAATTTTTCAGGTTTATCTGTGTTAGCCTGTGG
>JAUVKO010000220.1 GCA_030596225.1 Fidelibacterota bacterium | reverse complement strand
TAGGTCGGTGTGGATTCCTTTATATCGGGTGTCAGTATTTCCGGTGTATCATATCCTTCAGCGGGATCATACAGAATGGAAAAATCCCGACGGACAATGCTGGTGTATTTTAATTCAAGACCACCTTGAAGCTGATGCATATGGTTGATTTGATTAGTCATATCAAGTTTGAGAAGCTGACTTCTGGTCATACGATACAGATGATATTTAGAGATGCCCCCCAGATTAAATTTTTGTCCGGTGGATGCATCCAGAATATTATTGTCGTTCTCATAGGCTGTAAGATCATCTGTATCATAGTCTGTGGGATCCGGCATATCGAAATCAGAGATTCGAAACATATTTGATAAAAAGAGCTCTCCCCAATTCACCGGATAGATGTTTTCATAGTAAGAGCGACCAAAATTACCCAAAACTGAAGCCTTAACTGTATAGAATGCCTCTGGACTCAGGGTATGCTGAAAGACCAGACCAATATTCATATTATCACCGTAAGAAGTAGCGCGTCCCTCCGGTGTATATTTCCAGTTCAATGAACTACTGTTATAAGTTCGAGAGTTTCCGTAGAGAATATTTAATGATGCTTTCAAGCTGTTACTGAAGCGGTGGGTCAGCTTGCCCTGCAAATTCAAACTGGTGGAATTATACAGGGGTACAACCGCGTTATCACCCCGATTATTGGTCCATTCGCCATCTCTATCATCATCAATATACCATTCACCACTTATCCGACCATCTCCATCCATATCATCGAAACCGATTTCAGGGTTTGTCTCCCGGATATCGATATCAGAATCCCAAATTCCGTTTCCATTGACATCGCGATACCAAAATAATCCTGCTCGATTTAAACGGACATCAGGATCTATGGCATAAACACGATCGCCACCATCCCATAGTCCATTTCCCGTTTCTCCGGGTCCACCTATTCCATTTCCTTCCCCGCCACCAGGATTAAGGTAGATATCCCAATTATCTCCATTGGGGTCATCACCCAGGTTAAGCGGATCCTCAGAGCATCCCCCGCAGCCATCCTCATATTCATCTCCACATCCATCACTCCCAACATCGTAAAAATCAGAAAAATATTCACCATTCTCTACCGGTCTTGAGTTGGCATTGTCCCAGAAAAATGAATCTGATTTGAATCGACGGACGCCGTATAATCGGCCGGTCACTTCTTCAAATCGTCCTGAGGTAAAAAAGGATGTCTTTTTAGATAGTCCCGGAACCGGACCACTCAAGCTCCACTGGATATCATGCCTGCCGGAAGGAGTGAATACATCTGGATCCAATCCCAGCACATCTACCTTCGAAATATCCAGATTATTCTTGATCTCCATACTTGCCGGAATAAGCCCAAGATAAATCTCCGGATCCGGAGAAATATAGCGACCATAGCGATAACTCAATTGTCCTGAATACTTGTTCAATTTGCCATCTTTGGTAATAATATTAATGATTCCGGACATGGCTTGACCATATTCCGCATTAAATGTTCCTGAAATTACCTGAAGTTCCTGAATGGCGTTATTTTCTATACCAACTCCCATATTTTGACCATAAGAATTGGTTACCGGGATGCCATCGATCAAATAGGCCACTTCGGAAGATCTTCCACCACGAATATGAATATTACCACCGGCATCCACAACGACACCAGCTTGTAGTGAGACCGCTGCCTGGAATGATTCAACCGGCATGGCTTCCAGTTCAGCAGAACTGATATTTGCCTGAGCATGGGTTATGTCCGCCTGTATCATGGAGCGATCAGCGGTAACGGTAACCACATCTCCTTCGATAATACTGAGACTCATCTGAATATCCTGAGTCGTCGTAAGATCTACCATGACACGAACCCCTTGAACAACCTGTTCGGAGTAACCGATCATGGAACAACGGAGATCATATTCACCCGGTGGAATATTCATGACCATATACCTGCCATCAAGATCAGTAGCGGCCCCCTGTCCGGAGCCTGCCACAATAACATTCACTCCTATAAGAGGTTCTCCGGTGCTTGCATCTGTCACCTGACCCGTGATCTTCCCTGATGTTCCAGCTTGCAGAAATTGAATTCCAATTAGCATAATCATGAATATTCGATTTAGTTTTTTCATGCCAGTCTCTCTTTTGATCATTATTAGCATGCCATAATGAAAGGAAGGTATCTTTCCTGTTTCAAACAAAATAGGAAAGATACCTTCATCTTTTACTTACCAATTGAGGTAAATGGATGCAGCATTAAAAATACAGACTTAAATTAAATCTCTGAACGTTGGTTAACCTGCCAAAATCGGCATACGCCCAATCAAACCGTAAACCGGATGCAGAACCAAATATGGGAAGATCAAACCCGGCTCCGAATGTAAGCCCTTCTTCCCTGCGCTCCAGATCCGAGGCAGCTAAACTGGTATTAGTCTCGACGAAAGGTGACTTCCAGCCAGCCCTCAGAAAAAATTTATTCATTACGTTTAGTTCAGTACCAAGATTAATAGATTCATAGTTATCATTGGGATGAATGGCATCCGCAGCAACCGTGATCTTGGTTACACCGATTTCAAGGATATCCATGGCCACTCCAACTCGAAAGATCAGAGGTAAATCCCAATCATCCATGGCATAGTCTGCCGGAATAGCATCATTATTACCTTCCAGACCGGGGGCAGGATCATAACGAATGAGTCCATCACGACCGGACATGGTCATGCTGGATCCATAGTTTGAGATACTCATTCCGAGACGCATGTCATTAAATTGCGTACGGAACAGGGTTCCCACATCAATGGCCATGGCACTGGCCGTGCTGTGCCAGATGCTCTGTTGAATATATTTTCCATTAAATCCAATAGAAAACCGGTCAGTGAGTGCTCGAGCAAAGCTTACCTGCATAGCCAAATCACTAGCAGTGAATTCCTCACCGGTGCCATTTGGTTCAAGTTCAGTGGTCACAGGCATGTCATCCATAGTCAAGGATGTAATACTGACACCCACGGTACCGATACCGGATAGAGGGAATATCACACCCATATAGTTTATGGCGACATCAGCAATCCAATTATTCCTCAGAAACATGATCTCACCACCGCCTGTCTGGGCAATACCCGCAGGGTTCCAATAGAGACCGGAGGCATCACGACTCATGGCCACATAGGCCTCACCCATACCAACCGCACGACTACCCACACCGATCTTCAGGAATTGGGCAGCAGTAGTGCCGCCTTTATACTGACCAAAACTCAGGGAGACTGCTACAACGAGTAAAACGATAAGTTGCTTTTTCATGTTCAATCTCCCTACTTGATCACGGCAAATTTGCCGATGGTTTCTGCGTTATCAGTTTCAACATGATAGATGTAAACGCCGTAGGCGACCTCCAAATTATCCAAATTCAGCAGGTCCCAGGATTCAGCTCCGTTGAAAACCGATTCATGATGCTCCAGTTTGCGAACCAATTCACCCGCCATGGTGTAAATACGGATTGTGCAATCAGTGGGAAGGTTGATGAAGTAGATCTTGCGTTCACCTCTCCCGGATTGCAGATAGGGTTTCTTTTCCCATACCGCAGTTGCTACATAAGGGTTCGGCACCACTGATACAGCCTCAAGTTCGTTTACAACCTTTTCGGCATCTTCTCTGGCCGCTGAGGTCTCAAATGTATAGATATCCTCATTACTGAATTCTTTGCGGGTAAAAATATTAAGCACATCACCCGGTTGAGGCGCAAAGGTATTCCAGTCATATTTGGCAATGCGTTGTTCCAATCCATATTCTGTTCCAAAATACCCATAATCACCGGAGAAATTGATCGCCCTCATGTTCTTATCGGTATAGATAGTTGAATCTCCCCAACTTGCTTCGAATATCTCAAAGGTTATACCG
>JAUVKO010000081.1 GCA_030596225.1 Fidelibacterota bacterium | reverse complement strand
GGACTGCTATTGACGACCACAAGGCTTTTTAGTAATTCGGGTCGATCGACGGCCAGCTGGAAAGCAATCATTCCCCCCATTGAGATGCCGACCACATGAACATGGAGCAGATTCAGCTTTTCTAATAATTGTGCAAGGTCTGCTGCAAACTGTGGAATACTATAAGGACCTGGAGGCTTGTCAGATCTTCCGTGTCCGCGCATATCAACCAGAATTACCTGAAAACTCTTGGAAAAGAAATGAGCCTGTTTCTGCCAATCACGGGTACTGGAACCCAGACCATGGATGAATAACAACGGTTCTCCCGAGCCTGATATCTCATAATATAAATCAATATTATTTATCGATATTTTTGGCATTTTTAACTCCGTTTTCTGGAATCAGTCTTTGTCTTCATAGTTTACCTTTAGTCTTTCAATGCTTCCAGGTCTCTGTAAAGCTCCAGTGACTCAGGGTTGGCCAAAGCCGACTGATTTTGTACTTCCTTGCCTTGAATGATCTTCTTCACGGCGATCTCAACCTTTTTTCCATTAATGGTATAGGGAATATCGTGGGTCTCTAAAATTTTTGCGGGAACATGGCGCGGACTGCAATTCTGACGAATCAGGGTCTTTAGCTGTTTCTTCAGATCATCAGTCAATACAACGCCATTCTGAAGCTTAACAAACAGGATCACGCGTTCATCATCTTGCCAAGCCTGGCCAACAACTAAACTATCTTCTATTTCCAGAAGATTTTCCACGACGGTATAGATCTCGGCCGTACCGATCCGCACCCCTCCGGGATTAAGTGTGGCATCAGAACGACCAAAAATACGCACCCCCCCATGCTCGTTGATCTCGATATAATCTCCATGCAGCCAGATGCCGGGATAATCAGCAAAATAGGCACCCTGATACTTTTCACCGCCAGGGTCATTCCAGAAATATATAGGCATAGATGGAAAGGCCTGACTGCAGACGAGCTCACCCTTTTGGTTAAAGACACCCTCACCATTTTCATTAAAAGCTTCGACCTTCATGCCCAGACCGCGACATTGTAATTCTCCTCTATATACCGGTAAAATCGGGTTGCCCAGCGCGAAACAGGAAACGATATCTGTTCCCCCGGAAATAGAGCCCAAAAGCATATCTTGTTTGATATTAGCATAAACAAAATCAAAACTATCATCCGATAAAGGAGATCCTGTAGAGAGAATTGCTCTCAAAGATTTCAGCTCGAATGACATCCATGGCTTGCATCCGGAAGTCTCAAGGGCGTCCAAATATTTGGCACTGGTCCCAAAGATGGAAATATCCAGATCATCTGACATTTGCCAAAGCGCTTCTGGTCCCGGATAGAATGGATTACCATCATAAAGCACCAGGGTTGCACCGGCAGCTAAACTGCTTACCAACCAATTCCACATCATCCAGCCACAAGTCGTGAAATAAAAGATAGTGTCTTCGCGCTTGAGGTCACAGTGAAGCTGCAATTCTTTCAGATGCTGGATCAGGGTCCCTCCTGCTGAATGAACAATAGACTTTGGTAAACCGGTGGTCCCGGAGGAATACATGATATACAAAGGGTGATCAAAAGGAAGTGAAGTAAAGGTCACTTCTGTGGCATCATTATCCAGAAAATCATCCCAGAAAACACAATTATTGATTGTGGATAAATCTGGTGTTGAGGTATAAGGAACCACAACCACCTTTTCTACCGAGGGCAGCTTTGCAAGGATACCTTTGAGTTTTTCCAGTGAATCAAAACGTTTGCCGCCATAATAATATCCATCAGCAGCGAAAATGATCTTTGGTTCGATCTGGGAGAAACGATCCAGTACGCCGTTAATTCCAAAATCAGGAGATGAGGAAGACCAGATAGCTCCCAGGCTTGATGCTGCCAACATGGCTATAATGGTCTCGGGAAGGTTGGGAATGAAGCCGGCCACTCGATCACCGCTTTGTAGACCGGCTGTTTGCATGGCTTGAGCAGTTTTAGTGACTGCTGCATAAAGTTCAGCATAAGTGAGCGTGCGCTGAATCTGATCTTCCCCCCGAAACTGAATAGCAATATGATCATCACGATAACGAAGCAGGTTTTCAGCATAGTTCAGGGTTGCCCCTTGAAACCATTTGGCACCGGGCATTTTGTATAGATCATCAACAACACGTGTATAGCTATCATGAGAAACAATTCCGCCAAAATGCCACATCTCGGACCAGAAGTCTTCTGCATGAGATAGTGACCATTCATAAAGGTCATCATAAGATTTTAAGTCCAGCTCATATTTGTCATTGACCTGCTGACGAAAACGCGTCATTTGGGCTTGTTCGATTTGTGTCTTTCCGGGTGTCCATAGAATCTTATTTGTCACGATCGATCCTTTTAAAAGTTGACTTGCGTAGGTTTCAGACTAAGCCCGACGGGGGCTATAAGCGACAAGCAAAACCTTCCCAAAGCCGATTTATGAGAGCTATTCTTCCGATGGATTAATCTTGCCCCGGAGTTGTTTCTGGCGGCTGTGTTTGGTCTTTGTGTCCAGCCGTTTAACAACGGAAGCGCTGGTTGGACGAGTTGACTTACGTTTTTTGGGCTTTATCTGAGCCTTTTGGATGATCTTATCTAAACGCTCCAAAGCTGCTTGTCGATTGGCTTCCTGGTTACGAAATTGCCGTGCTGTTATGGTAATAACCCCATCTGTTGCAATACGCTGATCACGCAATTTTAGCAGGCTTTCCTTTATATGGTCCGGTAGGCTGGAGTTTTTACTATCAAAACGCAGTTGGATGGCAGAAGCAACCTTATTTACATTTTGACCGCCAGGTCCACCAGACCGGATGGCCTTCAGTTCGATTTCATTTTCAGGTATTTGCATAGACATTACAATATTGGTTAGAACAATAGATCGTCACCCCGAGCGGCTTGTGTGGGCGAAGCTGCAAAGCAAAGCCCCAAGCCGAGGGGTAAAGTTTAACACTAAAAATAGCACATTCACAAGAGCTAAGAACTTCCGTTAACACTCGCTACACTTGTAGACAAAACCCCTAAAGCCTGAATCTCTACCTCGATATGATCGTTATGTTTCAAGACAGGATTGGAATTCGGGTTTAGAGGGCTTCCGGAACAAAAAACATCCCCTGCCAGCACCCTTGTTTTTTCCGACTGCCCGGTCATCTCTAAAAAATTGAGCTTCATATCCTTAAAACGGCCTTCTATTACAGGGTTTCCATTGATCCTGACTTGCAGATCCAAATTAAAGCCCCGACCAAGCTTGTGAGGTTCTATTTCATCTGCCGTTACTAAATAGGGACCCAGGCTGGTGGCAACACCCGATGAGGCACCATCTCTATTGTAAGAACCACCAATATCAAGCCAATTGTTGACAATGCAATAACCAGCGATCTCAAGATTGCCACCATCACCATTTCTGGCAACGATTGCAGCCATTTCAGCCTGGGCAGTAAGTCCGGAGTGTGTGAGCTTTTGCAGGTGACCGAGTAGGGTTTGGGTATTTCCAAAACTGAAACCGGATCGATCATTCTTCTCAAAAGCATGAAAATATCGCAGGCTAGGTGGATCATGAACCGGAGCAAAGAAAACAATGTCAGGCTCGAGCAGTGCTACAGGTCTGTCATAGATAGACAGGCTTGAGAGATCATCGATACCCTTAAGGGCTTCCTCAAGATTCTTGAGCAGAGCAAAGGAACGATTCCAATCCTGCAGAGCCAGCTTCATGGAAGAAGGCAGATTCAGGTAGTCCAGAGCTTTGCGGTTTTCTTTCATCCACAGGGAGGCTCGCATGACATCCACAGCATAACCCTTGAGTGAAATAGCCAGCCTGGGTTCCATGCGATGGTCAAGTCCGTATGAGAGTAGTTTCATATAAGTATCCTATTTTAAATAGTCGTAAAAGATGCACATTCTGGGTGGTGGCTGAAAGCAGTTTTACTGTTTTTATAACGAATTTCACAAAAATTACGAAGGGATATTTAAAAAAGATCAACGAGAAGAATTTTTAAGCAACCACAGAGAACGCGAAGAGCGCAAGGGAATGTTGACATCCGTTTTTTTGCCACTCACCTACGCTCGTTGAGCTACCTGTCTGCGCCTGTCCGCCGTACTGCGTACTAAGGAAGGCGGGCGGAGACCGACTTCGGCATAGGCAGGCGCCGGGCAGACGGATATTCACGGTTATTTGTTTTGTAGGGTCTATTTCTGGCCGTTAATCCCAAAGGGATGTTAGAATTATAAACCAGAGGTAAATCTAAAACAGTTAAAACCCTGAAAAGGTGGCACGACGTCCAGGCGAAAAAATCTTGTGTCCGGTCTGTCAGCCATAAATTGTTTTGTGTCCGGCGATAATAAATATACCGGACACAAGTGTTTTTATGTATGTTCCATCGGACACAAAATTATGGAGTCAGAATGAAGCCGTTTATTCCAGAAGATCTTCCACCTGTAAATGTTGATTATAAAAAGTTAATTGGTTTAGTTGGCGAAGCGAATGCCGCCTTAGCTCGTTATGATGGTCTATTGCAGGCTGTAGTTAATCCGGAAATTATGTTGTCGCCACTGACAACTCGTGAAGCCGTATTATCGTCAAAAATCGAGGGTACCCAGGCTACCGTGGATGAGGTTTTGGAGAATGAAGCTGGAATACCGGTCTTGGAAGAGAGCAAACAGCAGGATATTCAGGAAATTGTCAACTATCGGTCCACATTGATTCAGGCTGAGAAGGAATTAGAGTCACAGAAGCTAGGTCTGTTTTTAATACGCCAAATGCGTAGTGAGCTAATGCATAGTGTACGCGGAGCTGATAAGCATCCCGGCAAATTCAGGATAAGGCAAAACTGGATAGGCAAGCCGGGTGCCCCCATTGATCAGGCAGTATATGTACCTCCAGAGCCGCACCTGCTCCAGGCCTGTCTTGATGACTTGGAAGAATACATCCAGTCGGATGATGGTGATGTCTTAGTCCAGTCAGCAATCATTCATGCTCAATTTGAAATTATTCATCCTTTTCTGGATGGAAACGGAAGGATTGGCCGCTTACTAACCCCCATATTTTTATACTATAAAAAGCGTCTAAAGCGACCCATGTTCTATTTAAGTGAATATCTGGAAGACAACCGGGAAATCTATTACGAGAAATTAAGATCGATCTCCACTAAAGCTGACTGGAATGGTTGGATTAAATTCTATCTACAGGCTGTCAAGATACAGGGTGAGAAGAATACAGATCAAATTCAGCGAATCATTCGTTTGCACCAAGATATACGAATCCGGATCAGGGAGCTGACTCGAACTCAGTATTCTGCTGAAATAGCCGATGCAATATTCAGACGTCCAATTTTTCGGGCATCTGATCTACAGCTACATATATCGGTCCCCAAACAAACCCTAATGCCCATATTGAAACAGCTTATTAACGCCGGAATTTTGCTGGTGATACGTGAAGCCAGCGGACGCCGGCCGGCAGTTATGAAATTCCCGGAGCTGCTGGATATCACCGAGGGTTGATGGACACTATTTCGTAGAAACACCGAAGATTATCTACAAGGAAAACCATTTATGCAACGTGAATATTATTATGATTCAATTAGCAATTTTCTAGATACGGATCCACAAAAAATCCTCGGAATCATAGCTGCCAACAATGAATTTTCTCTAGAACAAACACATTGGTTTTCCAGTTATTAATTAATCGGTGATAAAATGCTACGAAGCATAATGTATAAACATGATCTTTCTCCAGCCGTACGCTAACCTTTTAGGAATTAATGACCAGATAAAAAACAAAGGTCTTTATGAAAAAGAAATCTACCTTTAAGCTAAAAGTGTTTATCAGCCTTCAAGAATCCACATGTTCCGAATGTGGCGAAAATTTGGGATGTAAAGCCTGGATTACCCTTGATCGAGAAAAAGGTGCCCTGTGCCTGGCTTGTGCCGATCTGGAACATTTGGTATTCCTGCCCGCTGGTGATGCGGCTCTGACCAGGCGGTCTCGTAAATACTCGACTCTCTCTGCTGTGGTCTTAAAATGGAGTAAGGCCCGTAAACATTATGAAAGACAAGGTTTGCTGGTTGAAGAAAAAGGCCTTGAACTAGCCGAACAGGAATGTTTATCTGATAGTGAATACCGTGAAAAACGCCGGGAATACGCTACAGTTCAACGAGCAGAGCTGAATGTGAAGTATATTCAAGAATTTGCTGAGAAAATCCATGAGATTTATCCTGGTTGCCTCGTTAAACGAGGCCAGCAAATCGCTGAACATGCCTGCCGGAAGTATAGTGGTAGAGTTGGACGGTCAGCCTCGGCAAAACAGTTCTCACCGGAGGCGATTGACCTGGCAGTGCAAGCTCACATTCGACACACAGAAACAGATTATGATACCCTGCTCAGCCAAGGGCATGATAGACATGAGGCACGTTCACAGGTGAGAAATAAGGTTAAAGATATATTATTAAAATGGAAAACTGACCCCTAACTATCACAAGCAAACCCGCTCCATCCGCCCCTGAATCAACTCAATATACTTAGCTCGTATTTCAACAGGTAGATGACTCTCTTTAAGAAATTCAATGGCTGCACCCATTTTCAAATGAAAACGTATGAAACTTTTTTCGAATTGTATGTCAGACATTCCCAGGGTCTTTGCCAGAGCTACAAAATCTTCCCTGTTCAATTTTCGGCGCTTGCCATTGATGGCCAGGGCTGATTCTTCCGAATCGTTCTGCTCCGAAATCAAAAGCCGGGTCGCTAACAGGTCATAAGCCGGTGCCAGCTGGACCATGTCGTGCAATGGATAAATAAGCGAGAAGTTTTTAAGGTGCATGTCAGCATTCCCGCTTATAAATGAGAACAAAACCAGGTCAAAAAGTTTCAGCTTATCAAACAAAGGGTTTGAAGAATAAGCATCCAGAATTTTACTGATCTGCTCAATACTACCCTTGTACTTATCTTCAGTCAGGCGACCACAGAGTTGACACATATCCTCAATGTGCAGCTTTTCTCCACCGGAAGGCCGATCAATCCGTCGGGTGATATAGGCAAGCACACCGGAATTCATGGGAATCAAAGCATGGGGAACCACACGTAGGCCAAATATTTCTGCCAGAGTCATGGTTATGTGCTCGATTTCCGGCATGTAGGGACACTCTGCGACCGGTGGTTTTAAAATGTAATCTCCCCACAAGCCCACCAGAGTTAGACGATTATCGCCTCGTTTTCGGCTCAGATGCAACGAGAGTTTCTTTTGAACACCGGGAATGGTAACCCTGGTTTCAATGATCCGGGTGGCTGCCGCTCGGATGTCATCCAGACTAAGGTCTAAAACCGGCGGTACTTTCTTTCCGAAAAAGCGCGTGCTGCATTTTGCATGATAATACTGATCCTGGTCAGCCAACGGAAGAGAACAAATGAGACAGTTAGTTGGGGACATCTTATTCTCCCTCAACCGGAATGATGGTTACTGCGCCAATACCATCCCGGCAGCAGGCTAGCAGTAAACCCATTCTATCACGGGGGTTTAGTTTCCAGGTTTCTACTGTTATATCCAGTAGCCAACCCTCCGGGATCAAACCATCAAAGAATGAAAACATGGTTTTGCCGGTAAATGCTTCCTTTTGGAGGGGAAGTGTCAAGCTTACAACTATATTCAAGGGATCATCGAGATAGAATGGCTCATAAATGAAACTGTACTGCTCATCCTCTTCTGTAAGCTCTCCCGCCAGAATCCCCCTGAAGTAAACCTTAGCCTGTCTCATGATCACCCATGATTAATTTCGACTCAGCGGGAGTCATTTGACTACCAAACAAAGCCAGAACCTGGTTAACCTTGTCTAGTCTTAGAGACTCCTTGCCTTGTTCCAGGTCACGAATAAAACGCAAACCAACACCGGCATAATCAGCGAGCTCAACCTGAGATAGGCCAAGATTTTTCCGGCGGATTTTTACAAACTTCGAGAGATTCTGCATGTCTTCTTCAATCTTTCCAGAATAATTTGAACAATATTATACCTAAACGGGTATAAAAAAACGGGTATAAAAACAAGAAATATTACCATGATTATACCTGAACAGGTATAATAGCACGCTGTTTATAATATATTATACCCGTTTGGGTATAGTTCTGGGATTTTTGAACGTGGAAAGCGGTTGTAAATTTGTTCAACAGACAGATTTATACTAATTACACCTCAAAACAGTCTATGCATTCTTCATCTTTTCCAGTTTTACTGCTCTTAAAATTTCAACCATAGCTCAAGCTATGCTTAATATTTAAAGATTGTAAAACAGAAAAATCTTTTAAATTCATATAGACTCTTTTGAAGTACAATTGGTATAATACCAATTTCAGTTCCAAACTGCCTGTAATTTCTTCATCTTTTACCGTTTTACTTCACTTAATATTTTATCCATAGCCATGGCTATGCAGAAAACATTAAGATCGTAAAAGCACTAAAATATTTTGAAGTTAATA
>JAUVKO010000029.1 GCA_030596225.1 Fidelibacterota bacterium | reverse complement strand
TATGTGTGATACTTTTGTAGCCCTACCCTCTGTGACAATGGATGGAAGTATGATCTTTGGGAAGAACAGTGACAGAGAAGCTTCTGAGGTACAACTTTTAGAGCACCATCCGGAATGTCGACACGATCCGGGTGAATTAGTGGACTGCACTTACATCAGTATTCCTCAGGTGGAAGAAACCCAAGCCATCCTTATCAGCAGACCTTGCTGGATGTGGGGAGCTGAGATCGGAGCCAATTCCAAAGGGGTAGTTATTGGAAATGAGGCTGTCTTTACGAAGATGCCCTTACAAAAGGAGGGTGGTCTAACCGGGATGGATCTTCTGCGATTAGCATTGGAACGTCGCAGTACGGCACGAGGAGCTCTGGAGACCATAACTGAATTATTAGAAAAATATGGCCAGGGTGGGAATTGCAGCTATCACAATAAAGCATTTTATTATCATAACAGTTTCCTTATTGCTGACCCCAAAGAAGCCTGGGTCTTGGAAACAGCCGGTCATCTCTGGGCAGCCAAAAAGGTTGAAGACTATTATGCTATCAGCAATGGACTTACTATCGGTGCTGATTTCGACCTAATGCATGAAGATCTTATTTATACAGCTCTGGAGAATGGTTGGATCAAAAAGAAGTCTGATTTTCACTTTGCCAACTGCTTCTCAGATAAATTCTATACTAAATTTTCTGCCTGTCGGATGCGTCAGGGACGTTCCCATGAGATGTTGCGTCAAAAATCATATTCTCTGACTGACGCATTTGCTCATCTCAGGGACCATGGTGGTGATCATTACCGCCCGGACACCCATTTTCTCATGAAGCATGTTTGTGCCCATGCCGGTGCCAGTCCGGCCAGGCAGTCCTCCCAAACTACTGCTTCATTGGTAGCTCACCTCACCGATGATCAAAACACATTCTGGGCGACTGCTTCTGCCAGCCCCTGCACATCTGTATTTAAGCCCATTTGGTTTGGTGAGAACCCTTTGCCAACTTCTTTTGTGGGTGAAAAAGTGGGTACCTTTGATGATGATATCTTCTGGTGGCATCATGAAGAATTGCATCGCCAAATATTACAGGATTTTCAACATCGCCACGATCTGGTTCGAAAAGAATTTGATATTCTGGAACAGCGCTGGTTAAGCGAGGCAGGCAAGGTTAAGGATAACGGTCAAGCTGCTCTTACTGCAGAAGCGTTCAATCTGGAACGAGAAACTGCCGACGCACTGATTGCCATGATGGAGACTGAAACGATCCACACTAAACCCCGTTTTCCCTATCGACGTTTCTGGAACAAGCAAAATAAATTGGTGAGACTCGAGTTAAAATGAGCCGTTTGATGGCCGATTATTGCTGTCAAAACCCCCACCATATTTAGTCCAAACCAGAACCTTCTATCCAGAATTTTCTTCTACTGAGATATATGCAATCAGTGAAAATCTGCCTGCCCGGCGTAGTTTAATGAATGTAGACGGGTGGTAATCCGTGGCTAGAAAGTTCAATCGTTTTGGATAGGTATGATTAGTGACGGAAATGAGTGAATTTCCCTTCCACAGCCCCTGCTGATAATTATCTTGCCCAAATGCGACTATTCGTATTTGTGTTTATCCTTTCACTTGTTACGGGACTCCCAAAACCGCTTCAAGCTCAATTAAAAAAACCAGCTATAGACGATTACGACAATTACACCATTGTTGGTGAAATGGGACTCACCGTTACTAATTTTGGTATTATTGGTGAGGGCTGGAAGAATCCCGAGCAACCCTCCTGTCGCTATAAGCAATATGGTACAGACCGTGAAATGGTTGAACTCATGAGCTATGGCGGGCTTTGGATTGGTGGCATACCACTTATCGAAGGTTCTGAAGATGCTCAATCTGCAAGAGTTTCTACTGCTATTGTGGATGGTGCTTTTGATTATGGTGAAGAAGGCTTTGAGTTTAACACTTCAGCTGCTACCGGTGATACAATTCACACTCGCTCCAGTATTTCTTTGGCCAGCACCTCACCCTTGGCCAGCTATTTTTCATTGGATGCAGTTAGCCATCAGGATCTCCTGGCTGATTTTAACGACTTTAACTCTGATATCGTCAATCATAAATCTTTGGGCATTGAAGTCTATCTGGAATCTTATGCCTGGAGTCATTCCTTTATGGAATCGTTTGTTATCCTGGACTATACGATTACCAATAAAAGTAATTTGGTTGATTCAACAGGTACAGGATGGGACATTAAGAACCTGTATGCTGGGATTTGGGCAGATGCCTCAGTCAATAACATGAATTATAAGAGCCGCTGGGAACCGGGAAGTGGTTTTAGCTGGTACGACAATATTAATAGTTTTGAACAAACTAATAATCCCAATGGTTACCCAAGAAATATTGGTTATCAATACGACTATGATGGAGATGATGGCTGGTCCCGGGTTTATTTCGGTGTTATGGCTCTCCATGGTCCAAATAATCGTTCTAAATATTTTGGTGATGCCTCGGGGGATTGGTATACCTATTACAATCAGTGGCGTTGGAATACCGAGGTAAACCAGGACATCCCGGAATTCAGCATGCCGATTTCAGATGTTGAGCGTTATGAGAAGCTTTCATCTTCACCTTTTAATGACCAAACTTTTGTCCAGAATAATGAAAATGAACCCTGGTTGGATTCACCGAATTCATGGATGATGCTGGTTTCAGCCGGGCCTTTTGGAACTCTTCCTCAAGCTAATGATTTTATCCTGCCGGTTGGTGAATCGATTAATGTTGTTTTTGCTGTTATTGGAGCTCCCTGGTCTCATCAGGGTTCCAGTAATAATATTTTTCGTCGTCAAGACTTGATCAAGAATGCTGATTGGGCACAAAAAGCCTTTAATGGTGAGGATGTCAATGGTAATTCAGTCCTAGATCTAGGAGAAGATCTCAACGGAAACGAAATTCTAGACCGCTATATTGTACCGGAACCACCCCCATCACCATCAATGACAGTGATAGCTGATGATCAGTCGGTCACCCTATATTGGGATAACGCACCGGAATTTGCTCTGGATCCGGTTTCTCGGAAGCATGATTTTGCCGGGTACCGTATTTATGGCAGTGCTAAAACCAGCGGAAATGAAGACCAATATTCCCTGTTAGCTGAATTTGATCTCATCGGTGATGAATTTGGTTATGATACCGGACTCGATTTAGTACAGATCACCAATGAGCTTGGGATAAAAGATTCTATAGAGATTAATGGTCATTTTTATCATTACTATTGGGTCAACGAAGGGGTTCAGAATGGTTGGCCGAATAATGCAATTTATGCAATCACCGCTTACGATAGTGGCGATAAGAACACAGGACTGACCAGCCTGGAGAGTTCTCAAAACGAGAACCGGATCAGTGTTATTCCCGGAACACCACCCACCAATAATGCTTTAGAAGCTCCTGTTTCTGTTTATCCAAACCCCTATCGTGTACAAGCTAGCTGGGATGGAGCCGGACAGCGCGATCGTCTGGTCTGGTTCCGCAACCTACCTGAATTATCTATTATCAGGATTTTTACCTTGAGTGGTGATTTAGTAGATGAGATAGATCATGATGGTGGCAATTATAGTGGCGGCGATATTTCCAGACTTCCTGCCGGCAATATTGTTCTTTCAGGTGGCGAGCATCCCTGGGATCTCATCACTCAATATGATGAGCCTATAGCCACAGGCATGTATGTTTACACTGTAGAGAACCTGAGCAACAATGATATCCAGGTAGGAAAATTACTGGTGATTAAATAATGATGAGAACCAAGCCTGTCATCCTGATTACTATGACTTTTGCAAGCCATGAGCGAGCGATAGACTTCTTCAACTCCGGTGCAATGTGTGGATCTGTTAACATACAGACCAAGTTATTCAGCAATCTTTCCATCGGCCAAGTCTAATGGAGCGGCTTGCAGGGGTTAAGCTCGTCTTCCTGAGGAAACTCGAAGGATAGAGCGACGAGAGGAAAAAGAATTTAATACCAGGCCAGACCTAACTCTCGCCTGAACAAAAAGAGGAGAAATCCATGAAACGCTTTTTACTAATGTTTGTATTAATGCTAACTGTAGCTATGGCTCAGACTGTAACCATTGCTGATGCGCGCGCAACTGCTCTTGGTGATACAGTGACAATTGAAGGTATTGTTACCAGCCCTAATTTTGGTACTGTGGGTACCCGAACTGAATATACTATTCAAGATCCTACAGCCGCCTTAATAGTATACAAATATGGGGATGATAAAGGTCTTGCTATTGGTGATGCAGTTACCATCACCGGGGAATTGGACCAGTATAATGGAAAATTTGAAATTGTACCTGCTCATCTGGATAGTATACTCGTTACCAGCACTGGAAATGACCTCCCTGCTTTTCAAGTAGTGACGATCGAAGAGATTCTGGCCGACGGAGAAGCCTATGAGTCTGAACTTGTAAGTATTGACAGCGCGACTATAATCGGCGGTAGTTGGCCAGCATCTGGGAGCGATTCTAACTTAGATATTAGTGATCCTTCTAATGCAACAATGACTATGCGCATTGATAAAGACACTGATGTAGATGATAATTCAATTGTACTGGGATATTTTAAGGTACAGGGAATTATAGGTCAGTATGATTACTCAGACCCTTACGATAGTGGTTATCAAATATTTCCTCGCTTCTATTCAGACTTTGAGCAAATCGGTGATCCAAGACCTCAGATTTCTGGTGTTGTTCATGATCCGGCTGGTCCGACTCAAGTAGATGAGGTTACTGTAACAGCTAACATTATAGATGATAGCGCAGTAGCTTCCGCTTCCCTTTCCTATACCGTGGACAATGGTGTGGAAATGGTGGTCGCTATGGTCGAGGGAACAAATGATAATTACAGTGGCGTAATACCTGTTCAAGTCGCCAACGCAGTTGTGCGCTATACTATCAGCGCCACTGATGACGCGGGTGGAACCAGTACCTCGGCAGAATTTTCCTATGTTGTCTATGGAGGGGCTATTTTCACCATTGCCTCGATACAGGATGGAACCGTCCCAGTTGGGACAGTCGTCACCATCGAAGGTATCGTCACAGCCGAACCTTACGCTTTCCATGCTGAGGATGATCTGCAGTTCTATTTCATCCAGGATGCTCAAGCCGCTTTATCAGGTATCAAGGTCTATGATCCCGGTCGCGCTGTTGCTGAAGGCGATGAAGTTCGTCTCACCGGTACTGTGGAAGAGTACTATGGTATGACTGAAATACTGGATGTCGATAGTGCTACATTTGAAATCTTGAGTTCAGGCAACATTATGGCTCCCATTGTGGTCACTCCGGTTGTTGACATGGAGATGTATGAAGGTTGCCTGATCGAAATCCAAAATGTGACTGTTATCAATCCGGATCTGGGTTACGGCGAATGGAGTATCGGAGATTGGTCCTTTGAGTTGTGTGTTGACAATGCAGCAGATTATTTCTATACACCGGTCCAGGATGAGTCACTTGCATCTGTTGTAGGTGTACTGGATTATTCATACAGCGCTTTCAAGATTCAGCCTCGCCTGGCTAAGGATATCCAAACCGCTGATGGTCTGACCCGGATTCAGGCTATCCAGCAGGTCAACTATTCAGACCTCATGCCTCACTATACTGATGACAGCAGCCTCTATTTTGCTGATACCTCTTACTACTATGAAGGCTGGACAGACACTACCATCGTAACTGTTCGAGGCATTGTAACTATGCCCTCCGGTCTCTCTTATGCCGGAAATGGGATCAAGTTCATTGTTCAAGATGTGAATGGTGGTCCCTGGTCATCCATTCTGAGCTATCATGCTGATTCAAGTGCATATCCCGTGCTTTTTGTGGGTGATCTGATCGAATTGTCAGGACGCATTGATGAATACACCACCGGACCTTCAGCCATGACTGAGCTTTTTATTTCTGAAGAGATCGAGATAATTGATTACGGTCTGTCAGTTCCGGAAGAACCAGTAGTTAAAACCGGAGATCTCCGCTGGCCCACGACAGCTGAACAGTGGGGCAATGTGATGGTGAAGGTGGAAAATGCTGAAATTATCGCCAACAACCCCACGGCATATGATATTCTTGCTATCGATGACGGGAGTGGGATTGTTTATGTGGATGATGATTCTGATAGTCTCTCCAACTATATCCAGCCCCCACCAACGGCTGTGTTTGAGGAAGTCCGTGGCTGGGTTTATCATCACTTTGGTTCTTATGATGATTCCACTGCCTATAAGTTGGTCCCTCTTTATGAAAGAGACCTGGTGCCAGATCTGAATGCCGTAGATATTGATGATGTGGTTGTCCCCGAGGGATATTCATTAGGCAACTATCCCAATCCTTTCAACCCCACCACGAATATCGCTTTCCGCATCCCGGAAGCCCAGGTTGTTCGATTGGTGATCTATAATCAACTGGGACAGCATGTGATCACTTTGATGGATCAACCCATGAATGCCGGAGAATATGAAGTCACCTGGAAGGGACTGAATGCCAAAGGTAAACCAGTTTCATCTGGATTGTACTTTTACCGCCTGATAGCAGGTACAAAGCAAATGGTCAAAAAGATGACCTATTTGAAGTAAATGATCATCCTGCTATTCCTGCCTGGTGTCATGCACCGGGCGGGAATAGCAGCTTACTTAAGGCGCTTGATTTGGAAAAGATAACCTGTCACACTTGCCCTGGCTTTCAAGCCGGGGATCGAATAGGCCCGAAAAAAATTAGGGCTTCAGCCCAATCTATTTGGACTAAAGTCCATGTTTTTGGCGCCAAGCTTACCCCCGCCCTGAAGGGCAGGGTAATTTTTATCAAGGGATTAGGGACTGAATGAAACTGCTGAAGCAAGTGATGCTAGCCATCGGGATGGTATCAGCATTTTTGCTCATCATTGCTTGTGATCCGCTGGAAAATCCCTTTCTGCAGGAATTGCCATCAGAGGGAGTGCTCAATCAAGCTCCTCAGACCTATCTTTTCCTCAATTTCGCTCCGGATCAGATAGATACGGTTATTTCAGACACCAGTGCTGATACCACTATCATTTACACTCGACATCTGCCAGATACCACTACCAGCCAACAGACTCTTTACTGGTGGGGAGAAGACCCGGACGGTGAGGTCATTGCTTATCATACCCGCTGGAGTTTTCAGGATGAATGGACCCGAACTACTGCCGAATCAGATACTTTTTTTCTACCCCTGCAGATCATCTATGATGAATTTATTTTTGAAGTTAAAGCTGAAGATAACGAAGGGACCCTCGACCCAACACCAGCCACATTAAGGATTCCCGTGGCCAACTCACCACCTGTGATCGAGTTTGGTATTGACAGCAACCCCACAGCCGGAAGTAATCCCAATGTCACGCATATTACTTTTCCCACGCGGACCTTTGCCTGGACCACTACGGATCTTGATGGGTTTGAGACAATTAATAAGATCCGCTATCGATTGGACTCCACCAGCACCTGGCAATATCTCAATGGAGATATTTCTAACATCACTCTGACGAATATCGATCCCGGTTATCACACTTTCTATGTGCAAGCTATCGATACTGCTGGAGCTTACAGCAATTTGCTACAATTCCCGGACTCAACTGATCTTGCTTCACCTAATGGTTGGCTGGTCAAGGAGCCATTTGGCGATATCCTGTTGGTCGATGATTACAAGCTGGATGATGGTTCCACTCACGAATTTTATACTGATCTGCTGGATTCCCTTGTTGGTGGGGAAAATTATTCAGTTATAGAGCTTGGCTATGATGAAAAAGCTCTGCCTAATTCGAATACAGATCAGCTTGCCATGTTCAGTTATTTCAAGACTGTTGTCTGGTACCATTATTCCGAAGCCCCCAGTCTCCCCGATGCAGATGGTTCCTTAAGAACTTATCTGGAGACAGGCGGAAATATCTTTGTCTCCAGTATTTTCATTGATACAGATTACACTCACACCAGTATTGATTCTAATTGGATCATTAATCCCTCCGGTCGCTTGCTAGACAGCCTTAGTATCTATATGGTGGATCTTGGTGTTACAGATTCGACCTCTATTTTACCTGATCTCTCATTAATGACATCTAATCTTATCGCCCGCCGGGTCAGCGCTTATTATCCAGCTACTTTTACTGATGGTGAATTGAGCCGGGATCTTTTCATCCTTCAGGATCCCAGAACTACTAATGATAATTGGACGGGTAATCCTCCTGTTGCCCAGCTTTTTCAGCCTTCCCCGGGATCAGGTCAATCCATCTTTTTTAGCTTACCCTTGCACCTGTGTGGAGAGAATAACAATATGTTTCAGGTGATGAATCACCTCCTGTTTGAGGTCTTTGAATGATCAAACATCTAGTTCGTGTCCTGTTATTCACTCTAGCCGTTGGTTTGACTGCTCAAGGAAATTGTGTCATTGAGGGACTGGTTACCGACTCCAAAGCAGGAATTCCCCTGCCAGGCGTAAACGTAATTATCAAGGGAACGTATTACGGGGGAGCCACCGATCTGGAGGGACGCTTTCATCTGACGGGTATGTCCCCGGGGACCTATGACCTGGAATTCACTATGATTGGCTATAAGGTGGTTCTCAAAACAGGAATTGCTGTCACCATTGCTGAGCCGGCTAGTATGGAGATCAAACTGGAGGAAACCACCCTGGCTCTAGGTCAAGAGATCATTGTGGAAGGGGAAAGACCCTTATTGGAGGTTGACCAGACCTCTTCCAGTGTCCGACTTACTGCTGATGAGCTCAAAATGAGTATTGTTGAAAATATCGGTGATATTCTGGCAGAACAGGTAGGTATTACCTCGCAGGATAACGAAATTCACGTCAGGGGCGGCCGAGTTGACGAATCCATGTTTATCGTAGATGGCATGTCTGTAAAGGATCCTCTCTCCGGTTATTCCAATAATCTTTATGTAAATGTTGATGCTATTGAAGAACTGGAGGTCATTACAGGTGGATTCAATGCGGAATATGGGCAAGCCATGTCCGGCATTATCAATATCCGGATCAAGGAGGGCTCCTCTGATTATCACGGCACTCTGGCTTATTCAAGTGACCATTTCGGTCTGCGTGAATTGCCCTGGGAAAGTTTCAAAAAAGATCGTCTGGAATTTACATTAAGCGGTCCTGAATTCATTACCGGCATCCTGGAGTCATTGGGATTAAAGCTTCCCGGAAAATTCAGTTTCTTTGCCAATGGCTATATACATCTGAATAATACCTATCTCCCCCAGGCTGATAGCTTGATACCAGCCCAGGAATGGATGCAAGCCCTGGCCATCAGAGAAGAAAATGACTGGCATGCACTTTATAAGCTGACCTGGCGAATGAATAGTCAGCAAAAGCTCAGTGTTTCCTACGACCGTTCCCTTAATATCAATCAAGGCTATTTTATGTCCCGTTTCCAGGGCAGTAGTGGATTCCCTTATGCCTATAGAGACATGCTGGATAATTATAATACCTTAACCAAGGAATCAATTCTCACTACCCTGCTTTACACCCATACACTTTCATCTAAACTGTTCTATGAGATTACCATGGGGCGCTTTTTTACTAACCTCCATTCTGCAGTTCAGGGAAAACACTGGACCGAGTATCAACAGACCACAGATATTGAACCAATAAATTATTACCGGTTCGGGATTGATGGTGAGATCGATATTGCCTATGGGGATGAATTTTGGGACCATGGGGATGCCCCCGATTGGTATGATTATTATTCTGACAATCTGTCAGTGGATTTCGATTTAAATTATCAACCTTCACATCGACATAGTTTTAAGACTGGGTTTGACCACAAACGATCCGAGTTACAGGTTATCGATATTGATTCACCCTGGTTAGGTGAATCAGGTTTAGGTCGGAATTATGATTTTTTCAATGTCACCACAAATTACGGCTCTATCTATCTCCAGGATCGGATCACCTTTGATGGAATGATCGCAAATTTGGGTTTGCGCTATGATTATTGGTTCCCCGGTCAATATCTGGAAGATGCTGTCGCGGATAGCACTGTTCTCACGATCACAGATGCAGCTCGTGAAAAATTTTATGCTGAAACATTTCAATTATTCAAAAACGGACCCAGAGGAAAAGGACACTTAAGCCCCCGTTTGGGTATTTCACACCCCGTCACAGACTCTGATGTGCTTTACTTCAATTACGGCCATTTCTCCCAGTTGCCGACTTTTAATTATGTCTATGCCAAATTGAGGTCCTCAGCAGAAGCCACCTATCAATTGTTTGGAAATCCTAACCTTAATCCCAAAACCACAGTGGCTTATGAAATCGGGATAAAACATAAATTCGATGCCAACCAGGTTCTGGAGATTAAAGCCTTTTACAAGGATATGTTTGACTATGAGACCAGCCAGCGGGTCACTCTTTTCAATCCCCGTTATGGGCATCTTTCTTATCTTATTTATATCAATAGTGATTATGCTCGATCACGAGGGATTGAGGTAAAATTTAAGCGACGGTTTGCCAAATTCTTTTCAGCAGATGCTAACTTAAGCTACAGTATCACTACAGGGAAAAGCTCTACTCCTTTGGATAACCTGCTGGTAGAAGCCGGGCGCCTGGATGAAAAACCTCTGGGTGAGAACTTTCTGCGTTGGGATCAGCCTCTCAGCATTTTCACCAACCTGCATTTTAATATGGGCAAAAATGATGAACTGCGTCTACTGGGTTTCAATTTACCGGGAAATTGGGGTGTTTCAGCTCGTATTGAGTATGAGAGTGGTCGACGTTACACAAGCATGGAAAACGTAAGCCTCCGTGAAGAGGATGGACAGTTCTATTATGAAGGAACTTCCAATAGTGATACTCCCTACACCGAGTTGGCTGATCCGATCACCACGGTAGATCTGAAGCTTAATAAACTCTTTACCGTGAGTTCACTGGACTGGAAAGCTTACTGCACCATTGAGAATCTTTTTGATGTGCAGCGTCCGCGTATGATCAATGCCTTTACCGGTAAAGCTTATGATCCAGGTGAAATATTCTCATATGGCTATATCAATAGACCCAACCCAAATGAAAATCCAGGTCGATATTATATTCCGCGTACTGTCGAACTTGGCTTGAGCTTGAGGTTTTGATGCGCAGATCTCTTGGCATTATAATTCTCCTGTTAAGCGTCCAACTCACTTTGGCGCAGAATAACCTTTTTCCACGTTTAGGTGGACAACGAGCAGGTACTTCTTCTTTTTCGTTCTTAAAGATCGATATCAATGCCCGGGCGCATGGGATGGCCGGTTCCTACACAGCTATTGCCAATGATGCTTCCAGTCTGTTTTGGAATCCTGCCGGGGCTGCACAGATCTCAAATTCTATGGAAATCATGGTGGATCAAAGCCAATGGATAGCTGACTTTCAGCTTAGCAGTTTTGCCGGTGTCTGGAAACTTGGTAAGGTGCATCATATTGGCCTCAGCGCTCTGGCACTCTATGCTCCACCCACTGAGATCACTACTGAATACCAACCCCACGGCACTGGTGAGTATTTTAATTACGGTGATATGCTCCTGGGGCTGACTTACGCTTTACGTATGACAGATAGATTTTCCTTCGGACTCACCACAAAGCTGGTTGAGGAGCAATTAGCTGATCTTCAAATGCGCAGCATTCTTCTGGATCTTGGTACCTACTACAACACGGGCTACAAAGATCTGCGCTTCGCGGTCTCACTTTTAAATTTTGGCAGTCCTGCGCGACCTGATGGTTTTTATGTCAATGCCGATAGTGTTGAAACCGAATATGAAGCCTTCTCACCTCCTACTATTTTCCGCCTGGGAGTTGCCCATGAATGGCTACAGTCCTCCCGTCATGAATTTACAAGTTCTATACAGCTGAATCATCCTGTAGACAATGCTGAGAATATTTCAGTGGGGTTTGAATATGGTATGGGACAGCTCATATTTTTGCGCGGTGGTAAAATCTTTGGAGATGAAATCCGCTCATGGTCAGTTGGATTGGGAGTCAAATGGGCAGGATTTAGTTTTGACTACTCTTATGCCGATATGGCTGACCTGAATCGCTCCGAGCATCTAAGCCTGGGATGGTCCTTCTGATGATCTTATCAAGACAAATATGGCTTTCACGCTTGATGATATTGATTCTTTTACTGTTTATAGTCGCTTGCGGAGTGAAGTTTGATCTACCGACTGCAACCAACAAGGAAACACCTGTCTTTGGAGCCGGTGATACCTCTTATATCCGCATTAGTCCAGACTGGGATACAGATAACAGTTATAGTTTTTCCAGCCCCTGGGATGTTATCGTTGGAACAGATGGATATCTTTTTATAGCTGATCATGACCGACCCTATATCCATGTTATCAGTGCTGCAGGTTCCGAGACCATTATTGATACCTATGGGAATGACTTCACAGAACTGACTGATCTTGCTGATCCTCAAGGTAATTCCGTATTCCCAATGGCTATTGCCCAGGATATTCAACTAAATCTATTCATCGCTGACAGCAGCAATCGTCTCCTTGTGTGGAATCAATATTTGAACAATGTGGGTGTCGATTCATTGGCCGTGTCTATCCAACTGCGATCTCCGGATAATGATCTGCTTTGGGTCAGCAACTACGATTCCATCGTTATGCTTCAGGTAAATGACTGGAGTATAGAGAACATTGAATGGTCATCCGATGATCTGGAGCAATGGTTATCTCCTCGCTTATTTTGGGACGCCGGTGATAGTCAGGAAGCCCTCAATGTTTCGAGTTATTATGTCGACCCGGATTCGGTTCATGTCACTGGTGTCAGTGCTTATGGAGATAAATGTCTGCTCTCTGATACTCATTCCAATGCTATTCTGGGTCTCTCATATATACCTGCCGCTTTGCTGATGACTGGAACAGGTGAACAGATTCTGGTCTATCGCGGTACCATGACAGAACGCACGGTTTCTAATGGCACTGGAAACGGAACTGTCAATGATCCTCGTGGCATAGCTCATGATCAGAACGGTGCTTTCTATTATACTCAGTGGGGTGAAAATTTCAGTGTACATAAAATAGGCGGCAGTCACGGTTTTGAATATGGGGAGGATGACATTATGGATATCGAACGTTATGATCATGCTTCGGATGTCAGTCTGGATCAAGGCGGCAATATCTATGTTGCAGATACTGGTCATGACCGGATTCAGCAATTCACATCTGCCGGAAAATTTGCCTTTAACATTGGGATGAGTCGGGTATTTGTCGATTCAACAATTAGCGATTCAATTCTTATTAATTCTGAATATCAGCAGATTGAACGAGATACCACTTTTCAGGTAGAAGTTGCAGATATTCTCAGTTCACCACGCAGTGTTGCCATTGATGCAACCGGAGTTGTTTATATTGCTGACACTAAAAATAACCGGGTAATGCGCTACCGGCTCTCAACAGAGTTAGATTATAGCACTGATAATTAGTCTAATACCAATTGTACTTCAAAAGAGTCTATATGAATTCAAAAGATTTTTCTGTTTTACAATCTTGACGGTCTCGCAAAAAGTCCCTCTCGCAGAGATCGCAGAGACGCAAAGTGTTGATAATTATGCACATACAGCAATATCGCCTAAGGGTTTATATTTATTACAGATAGAGCTGTTTTCATGTTTTCTCTCATACTTTTT
>JAUVKO010000198.1 GCA_030596225.1 Fidelibacterota bacterium | reverse complement strand
TACCAAACTAGCCCGATCCATTAACCTGGGAAATATTCTGGAAGCTCCCAGTGAAGGTGAATGGGGATTAACTTTAGAAGAGGAATATTTCCAAATCATTGCAGAGGCAGGATTTACAGCCGTGAGACTGCCGTGTAGATGGTCAGCACATACAGATACTGTAGAGCCCTTTGCCATTGATCCAGAATTCCTTTCTAGGGTGGATTGGGCAATTAAACTGGCTTTTGAAAATGATTTAGCAATCGTGGTCAACATTCATCACTATCAAGAACTGATGTCTGCCCCCCATGATGAGCGAGTGCGACTTTTCGCAATGTGGAAACAAATTTCAAATCATTATAAAAATCAACCGGACGATTTGATCCTTGAGCTTGTAAATGAACCAAATGATGTCTTCACACCAGAAATTTGGAATGTTTTCATGAATGACCTTATTGATACCATACGGACCATTGACAAAACTAGAACCCTTATGGTCGGCACCGCAAATTGGGGTGGAATTGGTGGTTTAAACGAATTAGTTCTACCTGCAGATTCTAACCTGATTATCACAATTCACTATTATAATCCTTTTCACTTCACACATCAAGGTGCGGAGTGGGTCACTGGAAGTGAGCAATGGCTGGGGACAAGCTGGGGAATTATTGACTCGGATATTTCAAACTTAGTTGCCGATTTCGACTTTGTTCATGCCTGGGCGATACAACATAAACGACCTATTTATGTAGGTGAATTTGGAGCCTATAGTCGTGCAGAGCTGCAATACAGGTATCATTGGACACAAAGTGTTGTCCGCTTATGTGAGGAGCGAAGTTTCAGCTGGGCATATTGGGAGTTTGCTACAGGTTTTGGGGCTTATGACCGTGAGACTGGTGAATGGAACGAACTGCTTTCAGCTTTGATGCAACATTGAAATAGATCGTTCAACGTTAATTCGGAACAGCAATTTGAGGGTGGTTAATAATAATTGCGGAAAGGGAGCTAATAATACCAATTGCAGTTCTAAAGTGTCTATTAACTTCAAAATATTTTAGTGCTTTTACAATCTTAATGTTTTCTGCATAGCCATGGCTATGGATAAAATATTAAGTGAAGTAAAACGGTAAAAGATGAAGAAATTACAGGCAGTTTGGAACTGAAATTGGTATCAAATCTATTTAAAAGTAATTTGAGTAGTTAGTTCGATCTTAGCTCGCGTGTAATCTTTGCTGCCTTCGATCTTCTTATTGTACAAACGATAGGTAGGAGCAAAAGACAAGGTACCTTTGTCAGATTGATGCAAAATGTATGTATAGGATAGCCAGAGATAACTAAAATCACTGGAAATCGGGTCAGTAACATCAGGAGTAGTCTGAGCAACATCATACCAGGCTGTCAATACTCCAGGGCCTACTTTCCCAACCATTTTAACACGGGCAATCCAGCCACTGTAAGCTTCGGTTTCTGTAAGTGTGTCAGAAACAGTCTGATTGCTCAAAGCGACATCAGCAGAAATTCCAAATCCGGCTATTTTTGGTAGTGAGAGACTAGCACCATAGCTTATAGGAGCCGGATCTCCATCATCAGCGATGGTCATCAAGAATTGGGGAGTCATTTTTAGCCCGCTAAAACCAATTGGATAGCTGGCATTGATTGTGTATTGATCTCTTGTGGTAACATCAAGACTATCAATGATGTCATCGATAACTCTACCGACATTATTATCAACCAGGATCTTTACATCAAGTTTATTACCGGCAATTTTATAATTCAGATCAAATCCATGGGCAGCACCATTGTTAAAAATCAACCATGGAATATCCACCATTCTGGTTGGATAAAAGTGGATATCAAGCATGGGATTATGGGCCACCGGGATTATGCCGGCAGACCAACCAAAGGTATCTCCATTATGCCCAAAATATAATTCCATAAAATCAACAGAACCACGTCCGGCACCGGGTACACTTATGTTTGGATAAAGACGATCACCTTCACCGAATTTACCAATCCAATAGGCAACACCATTATGACCTAATCGAGTTTTGAAGAAATATCCATCACCAATGTCTGCTGACAACAGCAAACGAGCTCGATAATAATAATAACAATCACTGACATGATTTCCATACTCTCTGTTATCCGTGATTTCCAGACGGGGTCTAACCCTGGCATCACCTGAAATAGTGACCTCAGCATACACTCCTGTAATAATCAGCATCAGAACAATTGGCCATATGTAAGTTTTTCGCATGTTTTCCTCCATTATAAAATTTAACAATAAGTTTAATGTAATTTGATATATCTATTAATCATATATCATACCAATCTATAGTTGATCACGCCATATTCACGGCAATGGTTGTGCCATAAAGCTTATGATCTAATAATTCAATTTATTATTATCCCCTGATCCCACTACCAGGACTCAGGGTCAGGCAGAAGCAGGAGCTGAAGATGACAAATGCTTGCGTCGGGTGTTGTAGGACAACAAGTAAGCTCTTCGGGCTGACTGATCAAGAAATGAACGTTGAACCAGAGTTTCAACTCTGCTTGATCTCTCTACAAAAGGAGTAATTAAAAAATTCAATCTTGAATCGGGGATGCCAATCTGTTTACCATAATTGAAAAACTCCTGCCACCCCGGATGCTTTAATGGCGATCGCTTACTTTCAGCAAACAGGCCTTTTCTAAGTGCAAAATCCGTATCACTTACATGAATGCCTGTATTTAAAAGATCATAGGCAGGACTAAGTATATGATCACCGGAAGCTGTCTCCAGAAGTGAGAAATTTTTGAGATGGGCATCACCATTTGAGAACAAGTAATTGAACAGGATCAAATTGAAAAGTTTTTCTATCTCAACAATATAGGCCGGAACAAATTTTTTCATGAGTGCGGCCAATTCCTCATAGCTATATTCATATTTGAAGTCAGGTCCATCACCATAAGCAGACTTTTCTGCCAGGGCAGCAAAATCTTCCTGCCTCAATTTTCTCCCATCCGGGCTAACGTCAAATCTTTTGGTTATATATGCTGGACTACCGTCTTTAAAAAATATCAGACCATTTTCAGCAACCGGAATTTTGTAAACCTGTCGAGCAATTTGCATGGTTAAATGCTCATTGGCAGGTATTTGATCCACTCTCTTTAAACCGGAGGGGATTGGTTTTAAAATATAATTTCCATATTCACCTGCATGAGTAAGTCGTAATTTATTTTTTTCAAGAGTAAGTGACCATTTGACCTGTACGCCTGAAATAGAAATATGCTTTCGGTTTTCCAGAAACACTTCTATATCATCTTCACTATTGTGAGGTGAATTATAAGGTAAAATATGGCTTACGGACCTACCATTGAACATGTGCCTGAGGAATGCTCGACTATAGCCACCCTGATGATTAGATAGATTTCCCGGGCATACGATCAATTTCGCTAGAGTCATTTTATGGCGAATCCGCCATAACTGTAATGGCACCTATAGTATCTGTTGTGGCGCTGGCTATTAATAAGCCAAAATCATCTGAATCAGAAATGTTCAATAGTTTATTCTGAATACTGCGATTTACTCCCTCTGATAGAAGATTACTGAAAAAGGGAAATAAGCGATTTGCTGAGTGTTTTTGCCTGGACTTATTTATGGTAAGGCTGATTGCAGGATAATCACTATTATAGTAATATTCATCATTATACTTGAAGGTATAGGAATTCCGGGCTGTCTCGGTAAGCGTACCGGCAAATATTCCATTCCAGTATATTTGTGCACTTCGCATGATTATTCATCAATATCTTTTATGCGTATAATCAACTCCAAACCCAGTACATTAAATACTTTGTTCAGGGTTGCCAATCTTGGATTTGCCTTGCCACTTTCCAGGGCTTTGATCGTTCTAAGTCCAATATTGGAAAGTAATGCCAAATCATTCTGGCTAATTCCCAGT
This sequence comes from Fidelibacterota bacterium, assembly GCA_030596225.1. Lineage (GTDB taxonomy): Bacteria > Fidelibacterota > UBA8477 > UBA8477 > JABMPR01 > JABMPR01. The sequence continues at coordinate 398 of JAUVKO010000198.1, read as the reverse complement.
ATCCTGCGACGTTGTTTAATCAATATTTTTATATCCTCATAGTGCATCTTGATGCCCTTTTAGGCATAATATATACTACGTATCACATTTTACCATACAATAATGCAGCATATTGCTCTTTGTGTTGCTAAATTGTGAAAGAAAATAGATCATTAACTACTTAAGTGTATTATTCTGCTTTTCTAATTTACTTTCTGATCTGGTCGCTAAGTGTCCCGACATGTGTGTCGGGATGTATCGAAGCGCCCATTTGTGTTCTGATCTCTGAACAGTTCCCGCTCCCTTCGATACTTTTCTTCGCTTCACTCAGAAAAACTCAGGGACCTTGTAAGATAATGTAAAATAATAATTCATGCTTCGACGGAGCTCAGCATGACGATCTGGCAGGTATTCTCAGT
>JAUVKO010000058.1 GCA_030596225.1 Fidelibacterota bacterium | reverse complement strand
TGGGTCACAGCTAGGCGTGTTAGGTATGTTTTTAGCTGTTCCGGCCTGGGGAATCTCTAAGGTGGTGATTCAGGAAGTCTATCAGGGTTTAAAAGGACACCGCTTAATCTGATATTGCAGCAAAGCCAAGCTCTTCGATTAACTCAATATCATCTTCAGCAACCCAAACCTCAATAGATCTACCCTTAGCGCAGATACCACAAGCATCACAGTGCATACCATGATCATTTAAGGCTTCGATCTTGTTGACGGTTATTCCTTCATCTTCGAGATAAGCCTGCACATTATCAGCCCATTGCTCATCATCACTGGAGTTCTCCCAGCCGTAATCAACACACTGCATCTCAATGAATTGATACAAAACACCCTGATCAAGCAGGCTGCATCCCATGATCAATATGATCATAACTGCAGATATTATTCTCATGATTTCCTTATCTGAAAACCTGTGTTTACTTTTGATATTCGATCTTTTCAATGACTCCGTCACGCAGATACAGCCATAGGTCCACGCCATGAGGTTTAGGATAAACCCAGAGCTCATATTCACCTTCTTTGAAACGCCGTTTAGGTGGACCGACATAATGTGATATAATAGAACCCTTCATTCCCACCTGAGGAGTAAAATTGTCAGGGTCCAACCCTTGTACATCGTCCAGCAAGTTCTCGAGAGCCATTTGCTTTAATGGTATGAGTTCTTCATTATCTACATGTTTAATAGCCTGTTCAAGATCCTTCAAATGTTCATCGACAATTTTTCCCAGGAAAGGATTTAGAGCTTTGGCCTCTTTCATTGACTCGTACACCATTTTACGGTCTTCCCTGAGAATGCCTTCATTGGCATCATCCAGACGACCATCGCCAATCTTGAGCCTTAAATCATCTGTTATCAGTTTATAGCGATCTGTGAGACCATCTGCCTGTTTTAGCCAATATAGGCTGCGTCCAAAAACACCTGAACGATACAGGACGGTGGCGCGAATGATATAGGAACGACTTAGCAAAGCCTTGGCAGTAAAGATAGAAGCAGGGTTGCTTCTCAGTGCGAGGAGGATAAGATCTTCAGCCTGCTCATAATCAAGATTCTTTAATGCATCTCCTGCTCTTAGCAGGGCTTGACCAGAGATCTCATTTTTCATGTCTATGACTGCTCGTTCTCCCGCTTTTCCCGGAGGTTTTTCACCCTGTTTGATCAAAGCGAAGGCGTTTTCTAATTCACCCTGGGATAAAACGATACGAACATCACGATAATAACGCGTAATGAGTGAATCTTCGATCATCTGCTTCTGCAATAAAACGGCCTGCTTATTATGATGGTTGGGGTACAATTTCAGCAGATCATTCTGAACTTCCAGAGCTTTGGTATAACTGTTTTCTTTAAATTTTTTAAAGGCTTTATCGGCAGCGTTTGGATTACCGCCAAAGATCAATCCAATAGTAAACGAAATGACAGGTTGACTGAGATCTATTTTTGAAATGGGAATGATTTCTCCAGGATATACTGCTGAAATATTTGAGTTGCTCAAATCAATATCAAAAGCCTGATGGTAATAAGCAAAGCCAAGCCCTATATCAACCTTGGAGCTGCCATCTCCTTTAATAGTGTAACCTAGTCCGCCACTCAGTTTCCAGGTGAATCCTGTGGCATTGATCAAGCGCTCCAAGTTAGTATTTTCATAAAGGGTCATGGTCGCATAACCGGTTCCTGCACCTATTTTAGCATGCAGTCTTGGACCTAGTGGATAAAGAATTTCATGATCAAGATAGATATCGATTATTTTGGGAGCGAGACGTAATCCTGAGTATTCTCTGCTACCGTCAGAGAGTTTGGTTGCCCAACCAGAGGGTAAGCTCACAGGGTAAGAAGTCCGCCAATAACGTACTCCCATCCCACTGAAAACATCGATATTGGCTTGTCGAATTAGATGAAAAGGCCAGTTATATTTAATTACCTGAAGATCATAATTTTGAGAGATCTTGGCATAGAAAGGTATGTTAGGGGATGTCCCGGTTGAGTCGAATTGGAGGGTCACGCCGTTTTGATAACTGATCCAGCCTGTTCCCATGCTGAGATTGAGAAGTCCCAATTTATAAGGGTCTCGAAAAGGGGTGTGAGCTGCAAAGAGAACTTCCCCAAACTCCAGATTTAATTGCAACTCAGGAGTATTGAATGAAACTGACTGTATAGGAGATAAGGATCCGCTGGTTCCACTGGCTAATTTGAGGTTTTCATCCTGTTCAGTGAGATCAAAATTTCGAAAGGAATAGCCCATATCCAAGCCAATGCGAATTCGCTTTCCAACTCTACCCAATAACGTGGTTTTCCACCCCAGACCAACATGAAGTCCCAAACTATTTGACTCCAAAATTCGAACTCCGGCACTATTTTTATATAAGGAGAGGTGTGCTATACCGGTAGCCAGGTTTGCATGTAAACTTCCGCGGTGATTGTAGGAGTAGGTGATATGATGGCTCAGGTAGAGCTCTTTGATCATCGCTGACATCCCAAACCCGGTCATGACAGTTCGATTCAATTCAAAAGATGAGGGAAATGTGGAGGGCAAGTTAAAAGAACCAAACTGGTTGAAAATGGAATATCCCAAACTGGAATAAGCATCAAATTCTGATGGGGCAAAAAAGTTATCCCACCAACGGTAACGCAGGAGTTCTATATCCATGGTGGAGGTAAAGGCACTCAGGGTGTCTTTAAGGGTCCAACCCGTAGAGCTGGAGCTTAATTCCAGATTTTGAGTTGGGATCAACGAAAAATACGACAATCCGGTATTGAGAGAGGGGAAGGGCAGCAGATGAGGTTCCTGAATGGGGACGTTCTGAGAAAAACCGAGAACTGCTAACAGCAAGCCAACTCTACTCATCATCCTAAAAATTTGGTTAATCATAGCGTTGAAATTAGCGCAGATCAATGGTTCTCAAAAGCTCAAACTGAAGTGATTGCACGATGCTGTAGAGACTTGGCATTTCAAAAATCCCGACAAAGGCGGATAAAACAAAAACCCCCACTAAAAAGCAGGGGTTTAAAAAAAAACAGAAAGAAGGAAGTTTACTTAAGACTTTTCTCGATCTTTTCTATATCTTTAAATTTCTTTGACTTGGTGCCATGGTTATGGTAATAAGCCATTTTTAATTCATGGACCACATCCAGACTTTCCGGAGTTAATTCGTAAGCCATTTCCAGATATTTCTCAGCTACATCAAATTTCTTCATACGACCGAATGCTAAGCCTGCGTTAAATAGGCCATCGCTCTCTGTAGGAGCCAGGCTGGTTACGATTATGAATTCATCGGCAGCATCTTGCCATTTTTCCTGCTGGAAGTAGAGCACGCCGAGATTATAGTGAAGATCAGTACTTTCAGGATCAGCTTCAATGGCATTCAGATAAGCTTCAGCAGCTGTATCTTTTTCACCTTTGGCATCATAAACAAATGCAATTTGCTTAATGGCATTCAGGTTGGAAGGATCAATTTCTACAGCTTTTTTCAAGTATACCAGAGCCTCATCATATTCGCTATCACGAAAATAAAGGTTCCCAAGATTAGTAAGTGATGTGATATCTGAAGGGTTTTTCTCCACAGACAAGATCATATATTCTTTAGCTTTTGCAAAATCCTCTTTGTAGAGATAAACTTGAGACAGTGTACTATAGGATTCTGGTTTACTCGAGTCAAGTTGAATACAATTTTCAAAGGCCTGGACAGTTGAAGTAAAAAGTTTTTCCTCGTCCTTGGCTTCGCCTTTGATCAAGGCGTTGTAGCCCTGGGCACCAAAATTAAAATTATCTACCCAATATTTTTCACGAGCCTGCTTGATTTTGGCGGCAAATGCCGGCCCGATGGCTTCAGATTTATCTAAATAATCAGCAGCTTTGTCCCAGGTTTTGTTCCGCGAATAGATCTCGGTAGCTAATAAAAAAGCTGGTTCAGGATTTGTCAGCTCTTTATCCATTGCTGCCAGCAGCATTTCCTCTGCTTTGTCATAGTTCTTTTGCTGCAGGTAAACTTTTGCAGAAGTCATGTCAGTGGAGTCACACCCCAAAATAGTGAGCAGGGTAAGCCCCACAACCCACACCAACAGGTTTCTTGACCGTTTCATCGAATCTCCTCTTATCAATTTATGAACATATATAGATGCGTTTTTCATACAGCCGCAAATATATTCGTCTACCCTTCCCAAGGCAACCTTTTCAAGAACCCTGTTATAAGAATATGATATATATCAGGTTGCCTTTAAAAGCATTTGATTTAGACCCATAGAATGAGATATTTATAGACCGTTAAATATGATGCGATACGACTACCACAATATTACAATATACAAATCCGGTATTTGATACATGCCTAAAGTCGATGAACAAACAGTAACCTTTGCTATCTTGACAGATATCCATGGGAATATTCATGCTCTGAATAAGGCTTTGGAGCTAATAGAAGAGCATGAAGCTGTGGATCATATTATTTGTCTGGGGGATAATTTTTCTCTGGGGTCTGCTCCAAAACAGGTTTTAGAAAAGTTACAATCATTGGATAATGCTATTTTTATCCGCGGGAACCATGACCGGTATCTGGTGGAACATATTTGGGAGTATGAACGGGCCACTATCGAAGGAATGGATCCCGATGATCCGGTTTGCATTGATATTATTGCCAATGAGAAATGGACAGCAGAACAATTGGGAGATGAGGGCCAAGCGTTTATCCGTAAGATGAGAATGTCTTATGATGTGAGTATCAACAGCACTTATGTTGAATTTACTCATGCCTGGTTTGGAAGAGATGAACAACCGCCCACCTTGGAAGAAGCACGTAAATGGCGTGATCATGGACAGAAAAGACATCCTCAAACAGAGAGATTTATCTTTGTCCATGGACATATCCACATTCCACGCAATGAACGTTTTGGAAATCTCCGGGTTTTTTGCCCCGGATCTACCGGCTTACCTTTTGATGAAGACATGCGCGGTGTGGTTGTCTTTCTGACCATCAAAGGTGATTTCATCAATTGGGATATGAGGCGCTTTGACTATGATTTTGAAGCAGCTATGGAACAGCTGCAAACCATTCAGCCACCTTTTTATAGAAATCTGTACTCTACCTTAAAATTTGCTAGTATTCGCAATGATTTGGTCGAGTAAGTTTTACTGACAATCAATAATTATATAGATTTTAATTGAGCTTGATAGCGCTGCTGCTTTTTGAGGTAACGTTCTGAAAGCTCATGATTATCACGCTTACGAGCCCCTGCAGCGACGATTCCACACTTAAAGATCAGTTCTTCTAACAAAGTCTTTTTCCAATGAGGGTCGAGTGGACTATCTATATGTTTCTCCATGGCAGTAACTCGAAAACGATCCATTCCCCAGAATTTTTTACTCAACTGATCATCATGACCGCCATAGCGGGTCATTAGCTTTTTGTCCAGATAGGCTATCTCAAAATGAGGTGCAATTCGGAGCCAAAGATCATAGTCCTCACAAGCCGGGAGGTCAGGATCAAACAGGCCAATTTTCTTGAATACACTTTTATGAATAATGACAGCACTGGGACTCACAATACAACGAGGGATACAGGCTTCGAAGATCCAGCCTCCCTGTTTTGCATGCTTAGCCATGGGGTTGACCTTGACCCCATTTCGAATCCAGATCTCATCACACTGACTGATAAGCAAATTAGGGTTTGCGTCATGAAACAACTTCTGATTTGCCAACTTTTGCTTATCCCAGAGATCATCTGAGTCTAGAAAAGCGATCCAGTCTCCCTTGGCTGCCTCGATTCCCTGATTTCTGGAATAGGAGACACCTTGATTACTCTTGTTGGTGATGACCGTTATCCGACCAATGTATTGGTGCAATATCTTAGATGTTGAATCACTAGAAGCATCGTCCACCACAATAATTTCCAGTGCCGAATAAGTTTGTTGAAACACCGACTCAAGAGCTTGTTCGATAGTATGAGCTCGGTTAAAAGTGGGAATAACAACAGAAATATTCATGTTGAAGTTTTCAATTACTTGAGGATGCTATTTAAGAGGTAGTGTTGAAGCACCTTGGATGCCTGTTTGAAGTTTTGCCGGAATTCAGCAGGAGTTGATTGTCCGGCGCGATCTGAGATAATTCGTAAGGCTAAGAGTGGTATATTATATTTGTTGCAGAATTCAGCCACAATATATGATTCCATATCCACAGCTTGGGCTCCCTCGAAAGCTGCCTGATCTCGTGAAGCTTCATCAGAGACCACCTTAATACTGCTATAAAAGGTCACGATTTTAACCCCGGAGAGAGGTTTTTCCGGGATAGCTAATTCAATTAGTGGGAGATCTGAAGCGGAGAATCGGTGTCCACATATTAGAGATCGAACAGCAAGTTTCTCTGTAAGAGATCCACTAACCCCAAAGTGGATGACCTGATCATAAAGTTTTGGATCAGAAATGTGGTTTAATGCAGCACGGGTTCGATCCATACCTATTCCGGTTCTTAAGAGATCATAACTTGCATCCAGGGCTAGAAGTTCCAGACTTTGCTGAGAGAGTTGTTGGGATGCTTTTGGGAAATGCTGCTTCAGAATTCCTGCTTCAGGGTTAAGGGCATAGATAAGTAATGTTTTCATATTAAAATTTAGACCGAAAATCATGAAATCCTCGGAATAATTCAATTCATTGCTTTTCTCTATTGCGTCTTATCTGCTTTTCTTCTAATTCTCAGCAGATGATAATTATAAACAGGCAATGGTTGAAATTGCTGGCAATGCGAGCCAAAAAAAGTTTAATTCGACGCATGGACATTCGTCACTCAGGCATGAGACACGATTCAACAGAATTTATATATATTGATGTGAAAGGATAATTTAATCATGGCTAAACATGTTTACGTATTTGGTGGAGGAAAAGCCGAAGGGAATGCCTCCTATCGGAATTTATTGGGTGGTAAAGGAGCCAATCTGGCTGAAATGAGTGGTCTCGGCATTCCTGTTCCTGCCGGCTTTACGATTACGACAGAAGTTTGTACAGAATATAACAAGGTTGGTCAAACTAAAACGGTTGCTATGATCAAAGCAGAGGTTGAAGTAGCTGTCTCTAAGACTGAAGCAGTAATGGGGGCAAAATTTGGTGATCAAGAAAATCCCTTGTTACTCTCTGTTCGCTCAGGTTCCAGGGTTTCCATGCCGGGCATGATGGATACGGTTCTAAATCTAGGGCTAAATGACAATGCTGTAGAAGCGCTTGCCAAGAAATCAGGTAATGATCGTTTTGCCTGGGATTCATACCGTCGCTTTGTTCAGATGTACGGTGATGTTGTTTTGGGAATGAAGCCTGAATCAAAAGAAGATATTGACCCCTTTGAAGCCATCATGGAAGAAGTTAAGGAAGCTCGTGGAATTGAGTTAGATACGGATTTTTCTGTTGAAGATTTAAAAGAGCTTGTCTCAAAATTCAAAGCTGCAGTGACCAGGAAGACCGGTAGGGAATTTCCAGATGATCCTTGGGATCAACTCTGGGGATCTGTTATGGCTGTCTTTGATTCATGGGAAACTCCCAGAGCCGTTTATTATCGCAAAATGAATAAAATCCCCGGTGATTGGGGTACGGCTGTAAATGTACAGGCCATGGTTTTTGGAAATATGGGTGATAATTCAGGTACCGGTGTTGCCTTTACCCGGGATGCCGGAACCGGCGAGAACGTTTTCAATGGTGAATATCTAATCAATGCCCAAGGTGAAGATGTAGTTTCCGGTGTTCGCACTCCGCAGCAGATCACAAAACTTGGCTCAGAACGCTGGGCTGTCCTGGCTGATGTAAATGAAGCAGATAGAGTTAAAACCTATCCCTCTTTGGAAGAATTAATGCCGGAGATTTATGCTGAATTGAATGCCATTCAACATAAACTTGAAGATCATTATAAAGATATGCAGGATGTTGAGTTTACCATGCAGGACGGTAAACTGTGGATGTTGCAAACCCGGAGCGGAAAGCGTACCGGAGCAGCAATGGTGCGGATCGCCATGGAAATGCTGGACAATGGTGAAATTGATGAAAAAGAAGCCCTCATGCGGGTTGAGCCCAACAAGTTAGATGAGCTTCTTCATCCTGTATTTGATAAAGCAGCTATGGCTTCAGCGAAATTATTGACCAAAGGATTACCGGCTTCTCCAGGAGCTGCTACAGGTCAATTGGTATTTTTTGCTGATGAAGCGGATAAGTATAAAAATACCATCCTGGCAAGAATCGAAACCTCACCGGAAGACCTGGAAGGTATGAACATTGCCAATGGAATATTAACCGCTCGTGGTGGAATGACCTCTCATGCAGCTGTTGTTGCCAGGGGAATGGGTAAATGCTGTGTATCAGGTGCTGGAGAATTGAAGATCAATTATAGAGCCCGGACCCTGACGATTAATGGTGAAGTTTTCAACGAAGGTGATTGGGTTTCACTCAATGGCTCAACAGGCGAAATATTCCTGGACAAGATCAAAACAATTGATCCTGAAGTAAGTGGCGATTTTGGAAAACTTATGGGCATTACTGATAAATATGCCAGAATGTATGTCAGGACGAATGCAGATACACCCCGCGAAAGCCATATTGCTCGTGAATTTGGCGCCAAAGGAATCGGTCTCTGCCGTACGGAACATATGTTCTTTGAAGGTGATAAAATTGTCGCCATGCGTGAAATGATTCTTGCCGATGATGTTGAAGGTCGTGAAGCTGCCCTGGAAAGACTACTGCCAATCCAGCAAAAAGATTTTGAGGGTATCTTTGAAGCCATGCAGGATCTACCTGTTACTGTTCGTTTACTGGATCCACCTCTGCATGAGTTTGTTCCTCACGACGAAAAGGGTCAGCAGGAAATGGCGGATGTCATGGGTTTATCTGTAGCTGATATTAAAGCCAAGGTTGAAGATCTTTCTGAATTCAATCCTATGCTGGGTCACAGAGGATGTCGCTTGGGAAACACCTATCCTGAGATCACCGTTATGCAGACCAGGGCTATTATGGGTGCAGCTTTAGCACTGAAGGCCAAGGGAATTGTTGCCAAACCTGAGATCATGATTCCCCTAACTGGCACTCTGAGCGAGATGAAAATGCAGGAAAATATCGTTCGTGAAACCATTAAAACATTGTTTGCTGAAATCGGTGATTCAATTGATCACATGGTTGGGACAATGATTGAGATCCCACGGGCTGCTTTAACGGCTGATGAGATTGCGACCAGTGCCGAATTCTTCTCATTTGGCACCAATGATCTGACTCAGATGACCTTTGGATATTCTCGGGATGATGCCGGGAAATTCTTACCGGTTTATCTCGAAAAAGGAATATTGAAAAATGATCCTTTTGAAGTCCTCGATCAGGATGGTGTGGGACAATTAGTTAAGATGGCTTGCGAAAAAGGAAAAGCAACGCGTCCGAATATCAAACTGGGAATTTGTGGTGAACATGGTGGTGAACCAAGTTCTGTAGAATTCTGTCACAGAGTCGGTTTGGATTATGTGAGTTGCTCGCCTTACCGGGTACCCATCGCTAGATTGGCTGCTGCACAGGCAGTTATTCGCGAAAACTGATCATAATAATCGACACTGAATAAGACAGCCCTCTCGGGATTATTTCCGAGGGGGCTGCTCTGTTTTATACCAATTGTATTTCAAAGGTGCACTATAAGTCCAAAATATTTTTTCGTTTTAGAAGCTTCACAATTAGAAGCATAGCAGTAGCTATGGTGAAAATTTTAAGTGCACTAAAACGGGAAAAGATGCAGAAATTTAGTGCAAATTTGAGGTGCAATTGGTATTAGTAGTTTTTAAAACTTTGGTTGAGCCCAAATATGTGTGAGGCTTACAAAGGACATGAGAACCATCAGTAGTTGTTGCATCATGATAAATCTTCCAGACTTACTAAATTTGACGAAGCCGCAAAAAGTATGAGAGAAAACATGAAAACAGCTCTATCTGTAATAAATATAAACCCTTAGACGATATTGCTGTATGTGCATAATTATCAACACTTTGCGTCTCTGCGATCTCTGCGAGAGGGACTTTTT
>JAUVKO010000036.1 GCA_030596225.1 Fidelibacterota bacterium | reverse complement strand
TTATACCAATTACAGTTCCAAACTGCCTGTAATTTCTTCATCTTTTACCGTTTTACTTCACTTAATATTTTATCCATAGCCATGGCTATGCAGAAAACATTAAGATCGTAAAAGCACTAAAATATTTTGAAATTAATAGACACTATAGAACTGCAATTGGTATAATAGGGAAATTCGCTAAATGGATGTTTAAATCGCTTATTGGTGTGAAGTAGTGTTTATGTGCGCCAGGGGTTGAAATAATTGATAACCGACCGCAGGGTCAACATGTAGTTATTGGGTGTGAGCTTAAAATGCAGACATACTGTTGTATTAGTTTATGACAAGCCTGCCTGGGATATGAAGGGATAAAGAGATTCTGAGAAGACCTGAAATGGAGTATGCTGGCAAATGTAAAATCCTCTTCCAGCAGGCCCCTCCATAAGATATCTTAAAAGTTTAAGTTGAGGAATGCATGCGTAGTGAAAAATTGATTATTCAGGGTGCCCGAGAGCACAATCTTAAAAACATAAATCTGGAACTACCCCGGGATAAATTCATTGTCATTACCGGGCTATCGGGCTCCGGAAAAACCTCTTTGGCTTTTGATACAATCTATGCCGAGGGTCAACGCAGATATGTTGAATCTTTATCAGCTTACGCCCGCCAGTTCTTAGGACTTATGGAAAAGCCTGATGTGGATTATATCGACGGCTTATCTCCAGCAATATCTATTGGGCAAAAATCAGCAGGAAGAAATCCACGATCAACTGTTGGAACCGTCACAGAAATTCATGATTACTTAAGATTGTTGTTTGCCAGAATTGGAAAACCCGAATGCTACAATTGTGGTCGACCCATAACACGCCAAACTGTCCAACAAATTGTTGATTCCATATTGAACTTAAAACAGGATGCAAACATCCAAATCTTGTCGCCTATTGTACGGAGCAGGAAAGGTGAGTTTAAAGAGACTTTCAAGGAAATCAAGAGAGAAGGATTTGTACGTGTACGTGTTGATGGCAAGATCAAAGAAATAGCAAAAAATATATCTCTGGAGAAAAACAAAAAACACAAGATTGAAATCGTTGTTGATAGACTAATAGTCAATCAAGAATATAAAGATCGCTTGACAGATTCAGTAGAACTTGCCTTAAAACATGGAACTGGAATGGTCATCGTTGATGTTGTTGGCGAACAAGAGCATATCTTCTCTGAACATTATGCCTGTCCCTATTGTGAGATCAGTTACCCGGAACTGGAACCACGTTTATTCTCTTTCAATGGTCCATATGGAGCTTGCCCTGATTGCGATGGATTGGGAATGCAAACAAGTATAGATATAAACCTCATTGTTCCCGATAAACGCAAGTCTCTATTACAGGGAGCAGTTGCGCCCTTGGGTGAACAGCCCCGGGGAAACTGGTATGCGGCCATCTTAAAAAGCTTAGCAAAACATTATAATTTCAAATTCACGCAACCCTGGAACAGTATTAGTGAAGAGGCTCAAGAAGCGATTATTCGGGGGACCGGAGATAAAAAGATTAAGATGGCATATGAATCTGAACGATGGAAAGGAGAATATGAAGGTGGTTTTGAAGGAGTAATCCCAAATTTGGAGCGACGATATAAACAAACCACCTCACCCGGTATCCGCAAATGGATCGAAGGATTTATGAGTTCTCTTCCTTGCGAATCATGCAGTGGTACAAGACTCAGGATTGAAGCAAATCATATTTTAATCGGTGGCAAAAGCATTACCGATCTGAGTCATATGCCAATCAAAGAAGTTCATACCTTTATCGAAAATTTAAAACTCTCAGAAACTGAAGAACATATCGGAAAACAAATCTTAAAAGAAGTAACAGCCCGGTTAAGTTTTCTGATTAACGTTGGTTTGGATTATTTAAACTTGTTTCGCACAGCCGGAACATTATCAGGTGGTGAAGCTCAACGTATTCGCTTAGCAACTCAGGTAGGTTCCCAGCTCGTCGGAGTCCTTTATATTCTTGATGAACCATCTATTGGGTTGCACCAACGAGACAATAAACGGCTTATCAAAACTCTCAAGCATCTCCGTGATCTTGGTAACACAGTATTGGTTATTGAACATGATCAGGAAACCATGGAAGAAGCTGATATTATCGTGGACATGGGACCTGGAGCTGGAGAACATGGTGGTGAAATAGTTGCCATCGGACCACCCAAAACATTCTTAAAAAACAAAAAATCAATAACTGCAAAATATTTATCTGGTGAAATGAAAATCCCTGTTCCTCTGCAAAGACGAGAGGGCAGGAATAGCAAGATTACGTTAGTAGGAGCCAAGGGCAACAATTTGCAAAAGATTACACTGGATTTCCCTTTAGGAAAATTTATTTGTGTGACTGGAGTATCAGGCTCGGGAAAATCATCTTTGATCAATCAGACATTATACCCGGCTATGGCCAGATCAATTTATAATACCAAGATCACCAGTCTGCCGTTCGAGCGCGTTGAAGGTTTGGCCTACATAGATAAGGTCGTCAATATTGACCAGTCACCAATTGGTCGAACACCCCGCTCCAATCCTGCCACGTACACAGGCGCATTTACTTTCGTTCGTGATCTATTTTCGCAATTACCCGAAGCCAAGATAAGGGGTTACAAGCCGGGACGATTCTCCTTTAATGTAAAGGGAGGGCGTTGTGAAAGTTGTCAGGGGGATGGGATACGAAAGATCGAAATGCACTTCATGCCGGATGTCTATGTACAGTGTGAAGACTGTAAAGGAAAACGCTACAATCGGGAAACCCTGCAGATCAAGTACAAGGGCAAGAATATCTCAGGAATTCTGGAGATGTCTGTAGAGGAAGCTTATAGCTTTTTTAAAGCTATTCCCGGACTCAAAAGGAAACTTAAAACACTCGTTGAAGTAGGGTTGGGATACATAAAACTAGGACAACAGGCAACAACTCTTTCAGGAGGTGAAGCTCAGCGCGTTAAACTGGCTAGTGAATTAAGTCGGGTAGGGACGGGTAGAACTTTCTATATCCTGGATGAGCCTACTACTGGTCTCCATTTCGATGATGTCAAAATGCTGCTCTTGGTGCTCAATCGATTGGTTGAAAAGGGAAACACGGTTTTGGTCATTGAACATAATCTTGATGTGATCAAATCAGCAGATCATGTCATTGATCTTGGCCCTGAAGGCGGTGATGAAGGGGGGGAACTTATTGCCACGGGAACCCCTGAAGAGATTTCAAAAATTAAGCGTTCCTACACCGGACACTACTTGAAAAAAATGTTAAACAAGTAGAGCCGTAATATGTTATGTCTCTACTTGGAAACAGCCCCTCTTGCCGACTATATTTGCCGGCACATTTTTATCCGCCTTCCTTAGCAGTAAAGGTCAGGACCTGGGCATATGAATGAGGCGGATAACCATGGCGAAGCTGAAAGCGATGGCAGGTTAACTATAGTACCACAAGTACAAAAATTTATGGATTAATGTTGATATGACATCCATTAGCAATACGGAGAAATAGTAGTCATTATATAATATTATGAGTGATCTGACCCAACCTCAACAATTAACTGAAGAGCAGGAGTTTGACCGAGCTTTACGCCCTCAAAGCCTGGCTGATTTTGTGGGCCAGAAGCGCACCTTAGATCAACTAAAGATTTTCATCGAGGCCGCGATACAACGCAATGAAGCCCTGGATCATGTTCTCCTCTTTGGACCTCCCGGGCTGGGGAAAACCACTCTGGCTATGTTGGTGGCCAAAGAACTTGGTGTGAATATTAAGATCACCTCAGGTCCGGTTCTGGATAAAGCAGCTGATTTGGCAGGACTCCTGACCAATCTGGAAGACAGGGATGTGTTTTTCATCGATGAAGTGCATCGCTTGAACCATGTGGTGGAAGAATACCTTTACTCAGCCATGGAAGATTACCGGATTGACATTATGATCGACAAAGGACCCAGTGCCCGTAGTGTGCAACTGAATCTGGAACCATTCACACTTATTGGAGCCACTACCCGGGCCGGTCTGTTAACTCCTCCCATGCGTGCTCGTTTTGGCGTTGTTCTAAGGCTGGATTTCTATGAACCGGAACACCTTCAACTTATCATAAAGCGCTCCGCCAACATCCTTAATGTACCTATTGATGATGATGGTGCTTTTGAGCTTGCCCGGCGAAGTCGTGGAACCCCTCGTATTGCAAATCGTTTGTTACGCAGGACGAGAGATTATGCTCAAGTAAAAGGCAATGGTTCTATCAATAAACAGATTGCAGATGATGCCCTGGGAATGTTAAATGTGGATGAATATGGTCTAGATGACATGGACAAGCGCATTCTTTCAGCATTGATCGAGAAATTTGACGGAGGACCGGTTGGTTTAAATTCTCTATCTGTAGCGGTTGGCGAGGAAGCTAATACTCTGGAAGAAGTATATGAGCCATTTCTTATCATGGAGGGATTTCTCATAAGAACAGCCCGGGGGCGTCAGGCTACACCCCAGGCATACCGTCATTTGGGTTTCGTATTAAAAAGTGAGATACCACAAGCCGAACTATTTCAAAGAAAGAAAGAATAATATATGCTGTTTGATCGTGCCAAAGCACTAACCCTGTCTGATTTTGATTATCATCTCCCTGAAGAATTGATCGCCCAATATCCTGCTGCCAAACGGGATGGGTCAAAACTACTGCTGATGGATTCACAGTCCGGAGAAGTTAAACACAGTAAATTTTCAAATATTGTGGATACTCTGAATGCCGGGGATGTTCTTGTCTTGAATAACACCAAAGTATTTCCGTCCAGATTATATGCCCGTAAGGATAAAACTGAAACAGAGATAGAATTATTTCTACTTCGTGAACTGGGTAATAATCTTTGGGAAACCCTGGTTAAACCCGCCCGAAAAGTGCGGGTGGGGAATAAACTGGTGATTGGGGATAAAATTACCTGTGATGTTGTTGACAATACGGTTTCTGGTGGTAGGGTGATTCGGTTTGATAAAAATGGAGGTGATTTCTTTTCCATTTTGGATGAAGTGGGTCATTGGCCTTTGCCGCCATACATCGATAGGGAGGCAGATGATAAAGACAAGGAAAGATACCAAACCGTATATGCTGAGCATCGTGGAGCAGTGGCAGCCCCAACAGCCGGTCTCCATTTTACAGACGCATTACTGGAAAAAGCCAAGGCAAAAGGAGTTGAGATCCATACGGTGATTCTCCATGTAGGCCTGGGTACTTTCCGACCGGTTAATGTTGAGGACATAACCAAGCATCAAATGGATGCTGAATACTATAATGTCCCGGAAGATACCGTTGCCGCAATCAAGAAAGCTAAGAGCGAGGGTCGACGTGTGATTGGAGTGGGGACTACCGTTGTACGTGCGCTTGAATCTGCTGTCATGTATCCCCGTGAGCTTGAAGCAGGTGATGGGTGGACGAATAAATTCATTTACCCACCCTACACTTTCCGGGTCGTAGATGGAGTCATTACTAACTTTCACCAGCCCAAGTCTACTTTGCTCATGCTCGTTTCAGCAATGTCCTCGAAGGAAAAGATTCTTAACGCTTATAAGATTGCCGTGGAAAAAGGTTATCGCTTTTTTAGTTATGGTGATGCAATGTTCATTAGATAGAGTGATTCACCAAAAGAAAATTCTTAACCACAGAGAACGCAAAGAACGCAGAGAAAGTTTATGGTTAAACCACCCGACGACAAATACCTAACCCCTAACCTTAGAATAGGTACAGGGTATGATGTTCATCGTTTGGTGGAAGGCCGCGATCTGGTGCTGGGAGGGGTTAAGATTCCTTTTGAAAAAGGCACTCTGGGTCACTCAGATGGTGATGCATTAACCCATGCTATTGCTGATTCCATTCTCGGGGCACTTGCTTTAGGTGATATTGGACAGCACTTCCCTGACACAGATTCAGTTTATGAAGGCATCTATTCCATCGATCTGCTGGAGCGTGTTATTGGTCTAATTAAAGAAAAAGGCTATAAAGTTTCCAATATTGACGCAACCATTGTGCTTCAACGTCCTAAGGTTATGCCATTTTTATTAGAGATGCGAAAAACATTGTCAGAAGCATTGAATATCTCCATTGATAATATTTCGGTCAAAGCCACAACAACAGAAGGTTTGGGAATGACTGGACAGGGTGATGCCGTTGAAGCACAGGCAGTCTGTTTGCTAGCCAGGATCGCAGAATAATCAAGATGCTTATACAGCAAACTGTTTTTATCTGTGTTTCATCTGTGGCTAGCAATAAATAGATCTAATTATGTTAGATATCATCTTCAGTTTTATTGAACAAGCACCTGCCTGGCTTGTCTTTGTCACTGTATTTTTGGCATCCTATATCGAGAATGTTTTTCCACCGATCCCCGGTGATACTATCCTGCTTTTTGGCGCATATCTGGTCGGTCGTGGTGATTTGTCGTTTAGTATGGCCCTGGCTACCACGCTGTTAGGTAGTGTTCTAGGTTTCATGACCCTCTATTTTGTTGGCTATAAATACAGTCGGGGATTTATGTATTCCAAACAGCAGACCTGGTTCTCACCGAATAGTTTAGAGCGAGTTGAACACCTGTTTGACAGATGGGGCTATGGCGTTGTTCTTATTAACCGCTTTTTGGCAGGGTTGCGAAGTGTGGTTGGACTTTTCTCCGGTATTGGCAAACTAAAGATCTGGAAAGTGCTGATCCTCTCAATTGTTTCGAGTTTATTCTGGAATGGTACGCTTATCTGGTTAGGTAGTTCTATTGGTGAGAATTGGGAACAGATTGGAGTTTATCTGAAACGCTATAACACAGTAGTGACCATTATTATCGTGGTGGTGATTGCAGGCTTTCTGATTCATCGCTACCTTATCGTGAAAAACAATCTAGCGGAAAAAGAAAAATAGTCTTTTTAAAATCTAAAACCATTTTACAACCATGACCTTTACACCCTTTTCTATCCCAGCTCACACTAAGGTTAACCTGGCCTTGAGAGTCATCCAAAAACGTGAAGATGGCTATCATGACCTCGATACGGTCTTTCAGGAACTGGACTGGGGTGATATTCTCCATTTTGAACCAGCTAAGAGTTTCTCTTTTAAGATGACTGGCCTGGCCTTTGATGATAGGGATAATAATATCTGTCTGCACGCAGTCGAGTTATTCACAGAGACTAGTGGTGAAAATTTTGACCTAATGGTCACGCTGGAGAAAAAAGTCCCACCGGGTTCCGGTATTGGTGGTGGCAGTGCTGATGCAGCGGCAGTATTAAAAGGCTTAAACCGCCTAGCAGTCAATCCACTTTCTCCCAAGCAATTGCATGAGCTAGCGCTTCAACTGGGAGCTGATGTACCATTCTTCCTAAATGGTGGTCTTCAGCATGGTCAGGGGGTTGGTGAAAAGCTGGAGCAATTAGAGCTTGGCTTTAACGCTGTTGTTCTGCTGATCATCCCGCCCATTCATGTATCAACAAAACAAGCATTTGAAGCATTAAAAATACCATTGACAGCCCCTAAGGCGCCGTTTACTTTTGGCCGCCTTTTAGATAAGGCAACATTGGTACGGTTTTTTGAAAATGAATTTGAATCTGTTGTCTTTCATATGCATCCAGAAATTGGCATCCTAAAAAACGAGCTTCTGCAACAAGAAGCATTTTTTGCCAGTTTGTCGGGTAGTGGCTCGACTGTGTATGGCATCTTTGACAGTCTCGCGCAAGCAGAGACTGCTCAAGCGTTTTTTAAAAACCGTTACCATACCCAGATCACTCACCCTATCATCTGATTTTTTTCTCCGGGATCGTTCAACGGTAGGACATCGGCTTTTGGAGCCGAGTATGGGGGTTCGAATCCTCCTCCCGGAACGCATTCTTGTTTCAAGCCAACACGCACCCAAAGTCTGTACAAAGTCAGACCCGGGGCGGCTTGGGCGGGAAACCAACAAAAAACGCCAAACAAAAAACGGAAACAGAGCTAATGAAGCCAAAACTGTTTTGTGGCCGATCAAATCCCGAGTTCGGGAAGGCTGTCGCCAAGTATCTGGATATGGAATTAGGACAAATGACCATCAAGCCTTTCAGTGATGGTGAGTTGTGGATTCGCTTTGACGAGAATATCCGTGGTGTGGATGTTTTCATTATCCAAAGCACAAATCCACCAGCCACCAATATGATTGAGTTATTGCTCATGTTGGATGCCGCTAAACGTGCATCTGCCAGAAGAGTGACGGCTGTGATTCCTTACTATGGATATGCAAGACAAGATCGTAAAGATCAGCCACGGGTACCTATCAGCGCCAAGTTATTTGCTGATTTGATCCAGACTGCCGGTGCAGACCGGGTTGTTTCCATGGATCTCCATAGCAGTCAGATACAGGGGTATTTTAATATCCCCTTTGATCACCTCTACTCAAAAAAAGTACTTGTTGGTGCGATCCAGGATCTGGGTCTTGAAGATATAGTGGTCCTGGCCCCTGATATTGGTTCTGTTCCCATGTCTCGCTCGTATGCTAAGCTGCTCAATGCCAGCCTGGCGATTATTGATAAGCGACGACCGGAACACAACAAGGCTGAGGTGATGCACCTGGTTGGAAAAGTGGCAGGAAAAAATGTATTGATTATGGATGACATGATCGATACGGCGGGAACCATAGCTGCTGCAGCCACAAGAGCTCGAGAAAAAGGGGCTCTGTCGGTCAATGCTGCTGTCACCCATGGAGTGCTTTCCGGTCCGGCAATCGAACGACTGAGTAAGGCGCCCATTGATCGAATACTGGTAACTGACAGTATCAAGATCGATGAAAAGAAACAGATAGATAAATTATTATCAGTGAGTGTGGCTCCGGTGTTTGGTGAGGCGATCCAACGGATTCATGACGAAAAATCGATCAGTGTATTATTTGATATATAGCATATAGATGCAAAGGGAGTAAAAATGGCTCAAGCAAAAGCTAAAGAACGTTTTGAATTGCAAATTGAGCGGAGAAGTGAGTTTGGAAGAAGGGCTGCAAAAGCGCTTCGACAGGATGGTTATATACTGGTGAATTTTTATTCAGGCGGTGAACCAGCTCTATCCTATGTCATGTCTGACTCAAATTTCCGCGAAGCAATGCATTCAGGAGAACAGATTTTTAATATTACAATTGATGGTGAACAACGTCGCGCCATGGTGAAAGATGTACAGTACCATCCTGTTACAGACAAGGTGCTTCATGTCGATTTTCTTGGTGTTCGTCTGCGTGACATCATTGAGATTCCTGTTCCTGTTATCACCGTGGGTAGTCCCATCGGTGTCCAGGAAGGTGGTCTCCTTCAACAGCCCATTCATGAAGTTATCGTTCGCTGTAAAGGTGAGGATGTACCTGACTCAGTAGAGGTGGATGTCACGGAATTGAACATTGGTGATGCTATTCATGCTGGGGAGCTTCAGAGCGAAGCCTTTGAGATTCTCATAGCTGACGATATCACCATTGTTTCCGTGGTTATACCTCAGAAGCTGGAAGAAGCTGTTGTCGAAGTTGATGAAGATGATCTGGAATTTGAAGATGAAGAAGGTGCTGAAAGTGCTGAAGATGCTGAGGGTGCTGAGGGTGCTGAGGGCGCCGAGGGCAAAGAAGGCAAAAAAGGCAAAAAAGAAAGCAGCGACAGATAATTAAAAGAACATCTAGAGACGTACTGTGCCACGAGCAATCATTGGACTTGGAAATCCGGGTGAACGTTATGCCAAAACAAGGCATAATGCCGGATTCATGGTTATTGATGAATTGGCTCGGCGCTGGCAGGTCACTTTTCGGCCAGGTAAAGGCAGTTATGTTTTTGCCAAAAGCTCCAATTGGGATACCATCCTGATGAAGCCCACTACCTATATGAATAATAGTGGACAAGCGGTACGTCATTTAAATGATTATTTTAAGATCAATCCAGAAGACAGCATGATCGTTTTTGATGATCTGGATATTCTGTTCCCAGAGGTTCGCATACGCAAACAAGGCGGTGCCGGAACTCACAAAGGAATGCAATCGATCATCAGACACTTGAACACTCCGAATTTTCCCCGGATAAGAATGGGGATCGGTGGTGATCAGGGTCAACGTCTCGCTGAAGATTTTGTATTGGAAAATTATTCTAAAGTTGATTTGAATATTCTCCCCGAGCAGTTGGAAAAAGCAGCTGATGCGATAGAGTATTGGCTGAAAGAAGGTATTGATAACACGATGAACCGTTTCAATATCAATCTACGCAAAGCTCAGGCTGAGGATACAAAGGAGGAAAATTTAATATGAGTGACATGATGATTTGGGTCCCAGTCATGGGTTTTGTTGCGTTGGCGTATTCATTTTGGCGTACCAGCTGGATCAGTAAGCAGGATGAGGGTTCAGAAAAGATGATCACCATCGGGAAGCATATTTCTGATGGTGCTATGGCTTTTCTGAAAGCAGAATATCGCGTCCTGGCAATATTCATCATTGCAGTTGCTGTCCTATTGGGACTAGCCAATAGTGGTGACGGGAAAAGCCCCCTGGTAGCAGTTTCATTTATCGTGGGTGCCCTGACTTCCGGTTTGGCCGGTTTTCTGGGGATGCGCGTGGCTACAAAGGCAAATTATAGAACGGCCCAGGCGGCTCGCACAAGTTTGTCAAAAGCCCTGGGTGTTGCCTTTGCCGGTGGTTCTGTTATGGGGCTCAGCGTGGTTGGCCTGGGTGTTATAGGATTAGGTGGGCTCTTTCTGGTTTATCGTGAGATCTTTACTGATCTTAGTATGGTAATGTCCGTTCTCTCCGGCTTTTCACTGGGTGCCAGCTCGATAGCATTATTTGCTCGTGTAGGCGGTGGTATTTATACCAAAGCTGCTGATGTTGGTGCTGATCTGGTGGGAAAAGTTGAAGCTGGCATTCCTGAGGATCACCCCTTAAATCCCGCAACTATTGCTGATAATGTTGGCGATAATGTTGGTGATGTTGCCGGTATGGGTGCTGATCTTTTTGAATCTTATGTAGGTTCTATTGTTGGTTCAATGGTCTTGGGTGCAACCATATTGGTAGGTGGTTCCCTGGCACCTCAATTCGTATTTCTACCCCTGCTCATAGCTTCTGCAGGCATTCTGGTTTCTATTTCCGGTACCTTCATGGTTTCAGTGAAAGAGGGTGGCGATCCCCAGAAGGGTCTCAATATTGGTGAGTTCGGATCATCAGCTATTATGGTAGTGGTTATGTTCTTTATGATTACCAAGATGCTTCCGGCTACTTTCATCATGGGTGGTACAGAATATTCAAGTTATGGTGTTTTCTGGGCTTCAACCATCGGGTTATTAGCTGGTCTTGGTATTGGTTTTATCACTGAGCATTATACTGGAACTGATTCCTCGCCTGTGAATTCGATCGTAAATCAATCGCAAACAGGTGCAGCTACAAATTTGATCGCCGGTCTGGGTGTGGGCATGCAGTCCACAGCAATCCCCGTTTTGATCATTGCTGCCAGTATTATGGGTGCCTTTCACTTTGCCGGACTTTACGGTATTGCCATGGCTGCTCTAGGTATGCTTGCCAATACCGGAATGCAGTTGGCTGTTGATGCTTATGGTCCCGTCTCTGATAATGCCGGTGGAATTGCTGAAATGGCTCAACTACCTGCTGAAGTTCGTAAACGGACAGACAAATTGGATGCTGTAGGTAATACAACAGCTGCGATCGGAAAAGGTTTTGCTATTGGTTCTGCAGCCCTGACAGCTTTGGCTCTCTTTGCCGCTTTCCGTACTACGGTTGAAGCTATTCGTGGTGAAGCCTTGAGTATCAATATCACAGATGCAGGTGTTATGGCCGGCCTATTTGTCGGTGGTATGCTACCCTTCTTGTTTTCATCAATGGCAATGGGTGCAGTTGGTCGGGCTGCCATGGCCATGATCGAAGAAGTGCGTCGTCAGTTTAAAACCATCCCTGAGCTGGCAGCTGCGCTGAAAGTGATGAAAAAATATGAAGAAGGTCAGAAAATGTCCAATGAAGATCAGTTGATCTTTGACGCTGCTGACGGTAAAGCCGAATATGGGAAATGTGTGACCATTTCCACAGAAGCAGCTATTAAAGAGATGATGCTTCCCGGCTTGCTGGCTATTCTTACACCAGTGGTAGTTGGTTATATCTTTGGTGCAGAAGCCCTTGGCGGCTTATTGGCCGGAGTGACTGTGACCGGTGTGCTTATGGCAATTTTCCAGTCCAATGCCGGTGGTGCCTGGGACAATGCTAAAAAAATGATTGAGAACGGAGTTGAGATCAATGGGATCAAATATGGAAAAGGTTCCGATGTGCATAAGGCTGCCGTTGTTGGTGATACCGTGGGTGATCCCTTCAAGGATACCTCGGGTCCCAGCCTGAACATCCTGATTAAGCTGATGGCGGTGATCAGCGTGGTGATCGCGCCTCTGTTGATCAAGTAGGTGTTTTCATGCACGACGCTGATGAAATGAGATTGGGCGTCAGCGCCTGCCTGGTGGGCGACGAAGTAAGGTACGACGGGGGGCACAGAAGGTGTCCCTACCTGATGGATGTCCTGGCTCGGTACTTCACGCTGGTGAAGGTTTGTCCCGAGGTCGGGGTGGGCATGAGCACACCGCGGGAGACGGTAAGACTGGAGGGCAGGGCGAACGCGCCCCGGATGATCGCATCGGAAACCGGAAGCGACT
>JAUVKO010000013.1 GCA_030596225.1 Fidelibacterota bacterium | reverse complement strand
AATTACACCTCAAAACAGTCTATGCATTCTTCATCTTTTCCAGTTTTACTGCTCTTAAAATTTCAACCATAGCTCAAGCTATGCTTAAAATTTAAAGATTGTAAAACAGAAAAATCTTTTGAATTCATATAGACTCTTTTGAAGTACAATTGGTATAACTACGACTGACAGGCAATTCAACGAAGTAAACAAAGCCACTTCATCTACAGCATCTGAATAAAGCAATAATTTTACGTATGATTTTTCTATTCAAGAGTACCTTAACCAGGCAGGTAATTGTATCGTATTGACTCTGGGAGAGCTCTAATATGAATTGGTTAAAAAAATGGTTTTTTCGTTGGTCTTTCATTGACCTGCCAACGCTTGGTGCAGGAGTGATTTTGACATTCTGGTATTTCAATACCCAGAAAACAGCCGGATTTGATACTGCTTTTGTTGATTCTATTATCCCCAATCTGGCAACGGAGTTATTTGGTGTCTGGTTAAGTGTCAGGATCATTGAATCGATTTTAAGATCAAGACAAAGACGTAGTCAGTTACGCTCTCAGTTGATTGATAACATGAAATACCTGATCACACACATCCGCAGCATTGCTCCCCACTTTGAGCAGCAGACCATCGATCGTCTTCGCTCGGAGTTAATGTGGTTTGAGGAAATGAAGAGTTACCGAATCAGGGGCATTTCCAAACAAACTCTAAAGTTGATCGATGAAGTCACCCGCCTGTATGAAGAAGCTGCTACGGAAGCCACAAAAATTAATCCCCTGAGGGAAGATATTAACAACCTGTTCTTACGTTACCCGGCTATGCTGGAAAATAAACAATTGAGAGAACTGCATGACGTATATCGCAGACAAAACTATACCCGAATCATTGTTGATAGAATAGATTCTCGTGTTGAGTTATATAAAAAACAGGCAAGTGCTTCCAAGCGAACCGAGAAAGGACAAAAAGAAGAAAAGATTATTCGAAAGATTGAAGAATATTCTAAAGTTCTAAAGGTGTATATCGCCATCACCCTGGATGCGGAAAAGGCTGTTATGGAAGCCCAGTCAGCTGTTTTTAACAGGGAGTTTAATTATTAATTTGTTCATTGAAGTTACAGGTCTTTTTTGATTTAACATGAAAATGGGATAAAGCCTATTGTCTGGGAAAATAAAACTATTCGAAATAAAACTACTTAGGTGGGTGCTTCCCTATATCAATACGGCCAAGCGGGTTTCTTTCCCTGGTTTTGATAAAGTACCGGTTTTTAATGTTGGACTCTTTTTCTTAAGGGGAGTGCGGGACGGGGCAATTATAACGCGGGCAGAAGCTGTAGCCTTCAATTGGATATTGGCATTATTTCCAACAATTATCGTAATTTTTACCATAATCCCGCTTATTCCCATTGACAATTTTCAGGCTGAAATACTTCTATTAATTCAGTCTATAGTACCCGTTAGTACTTATAGTGTTGTTCAAAAAACTATTGAAGATATTATCATCATTAAACATGGTGGATTGTTTTCCATGGGGTTTGCCTTAGCCCTGATTTTTTCTACTAACGGGATAGTCTCATTGATCCAATCTTTTAATGCTTCGATTCATGTAGTTGATACCCGTAGCTGGATTAAGCAACGGGCTATTTCCTTACTGCTGGTCGCGATTCTTTCTTTACTGGTAACCCTTGGCATTACCTTGATAACCTTCACCCAAACGCTAATGGACTTTTTAGTAAACCAGGGATATATGCAACAAAGTTGGACCTACTATATGGTGAAGGGTGGCAAATGGATTGTGACACTAGCTCTTTTTTATTTTGCCTATTCATTTGTCTTTTATCTAGGCCCGGCCCGCAAAAGCAAATACCGTTTTATTTCCGTTGGCGCAACTCTGGCAACCACATTAACCATTTTGATCACGGTTGGTTTTAGTTTTATTATCGATCATTTTGGTCGTTACAATGCCCTGTATGGTTCCATTGGGGCCTTACCCGTGATCATGTTGATGGTCTTCTTTAATAGTTTGTCCATGATTTTGGGTTTTGAGCTGAATATTGGGATTGTCACAGCTCGGAAAGTGCATGTCGCGAAACTTCCCGAAAAATAGATCACGTACATTTTTTATCCACCTTCGCGAGCTTGCTGTGCAAGCTTGAGAACAGAAGACCCCGGGTTGGTCATTGAGTTTATCGAAATGTTACCCGTGGGGTACTCCATCTTCCCCCATGACCAAAAAGCTTCCGGGTTGGTATAGTTCCCTGTTGGCTGATTCATCAGGGTTGTTATCTTCCAGCCAAACTGAAATTATGGTGTAAACGAACGGAAGGATCCTCTCGTGAAAGCTGTTGCCCTTATGCTGTTTTCATTTGTTGGCTATATCGTTGCCTATCATACCTATGGAAAATATCTAGCGCGGAAAATATTCAAGTTAAAAATGGATCGCCTGGTGCCCTCGAAAGAGCTGGAAGATGGTCTTGATTATATTCCTACCAAAAAAAGTATTATCTTCGGTCATCACTATACTTCCATCGCAGGGACGGGTCCCATTGTAGGACCGGCCATTGGGATCATCTGGGGCTGGGTACCGGCTATGCTCTGGATCTTTCTAGGCTCAATCTTTATGGGAGCTGTTCATGATCTTGGCTCCTTAGTGCTTTCACTTCGGAATAAGGGTGAGTCACTCTCAGAGTTTGCTGCTCGTTATGTTAATAAACGGTTGAGATATATTTCATTTCTGATCATTTTTTTGGAGTTGCTGATCATTATTGCTGTTTTTGGGTTGGTCATTGCTGTGATCTTTAAGATGTTTCCTCAGTCTGTTTTCCCCGTCTGGATGGAAATTCTCATCGCAATAGGCTTGGGCTGGTTGATCTATTCCCGAGGCAAGAGCGTTATCCTTTCGACGATTCTAGCAGTTGCTCTGATGTACGGAACCGTTATTCTGGGTCACTATATACCATTGAACATGCCTGATATTGGGGGTTTACCGGCCACCGGGGTTTGGACCCTGATCTTGCTGACTTATGCTTTTATCGCTTCAACAATTCCGGTTAATCGTTTGTTACAGCCCCGGGATTATATTAACGCCTGGCAACTTTTTATCGCCATGGGGATACTGGTCCTTGGCATTATAGGATCAGGGATTAGTGGAGATCTGGCAATAGTTGCACCCGCTTTCAATACGTCAGCAGCCGGTGCTCCACCACTTTTACCGTTTCTGTTTATTACCATCGCCTGTGGTGCCCTTTCGGGGTTTCATGCTGTTGTCTCCTCGGGAACCACCTCTAAGCAGTTAGCCAGTGAACCGGATGCCCTTTTTGTGGGCTATGGGTCCATGCTCATGGAAGCAGTCCTGGCAACCCTGGTTGTCATTGCAGTAGCCGCTGGTATCGGTATGGCCTATCAAACAGCCGATGGTTCCATTCTGACCGGAACAAACGCCTGGCATGAACATTATGCAACCTGGGCAGCTTCAGAAGGTTTAGCATCGAAGATCAATGCGGTAGTCATCGGGTCTGCCAATATGATGGAATCTGTCTGGATTCCAAAGAGTCTGGGTATTGTGATTATTGGTGTATTTATTGCCTCATTCGCTGGAACAACCCTTGATTCCGCTACCCGCATTCAACGCTATATAATCACTGAGCTTTTTCGGGATATCAAGTTAAATAAATTTACGAACCGTTATGTAGCAACAGCTTTTGCTGTGATTACGGCAGCTGCTTTGGCGTTTGTCACGGGTGCCGACGGTAAGGGTGCTTTGACTTTATGGCCGTTGTTTGGAGCGGTTAATCAATTGTTGGCGGGTCTGGCCTTGCTGGTTATTACAATCTATCTCAAAAAGAAACGTTCCGGATTCACTTACCTTCTAGCAGCAATCCCCTGTCTGATTATTTTAGCATTAACTATCTGGGCAATTGTGATCAATGAATTCAATTACTGGAATGCCGATCATGGCTTGTTGGTATTTATTAATGGAGTTGTCTTAATTCTAGCTCTCTGGATGGTTGTAGAAGGTATCTTAGCTGTGATCAGATTCAAGAAAAGATGATTTGGTTACTACGATCAGCGGGATCATTATCAGAAAACGGGGATTACCAGATATCCTGGGATTCACTGGATAAATCAGGGGAAACGGTACCTGCCGGGATTTATCTATATCGTTTACAGGCTAAGAATGTATTCACCACTCGGAAAATGCTTCTGATCAAATAGATGAATTTCTAAAGGGAAAATGAGATAAAGCCTCAATAAGAACATTCATTATTGAACACTCTCATTGCTCAAGAATATCCATCGCAGTATAGCCAATGTGATAGGCACAAACATGTTAGCTGAATTTAAGGTATGAGAGATTAAATGAATACTACTGAGGAAAAAAATAAACGTTTTGCCGGCATTCCACCGGATTGCCATTCCTGTGTTTTGAATCAAGCGTATTCTGCAGCAAGTTTTGCAGAGCTTTCTGAAGAGCAAACCAAGCGAGTTATCAATGTAGCTAAAGCAGGGTTAAAGAAGTCTAAAACAGCTCCTCTTTTAGTTCAGCATATTGTTCGTCTTGTGTCAGATGCGATTATTCAAGAACGTGGTGAACAGCTGGATTTTGACATTTATGCTGAGGTGAAAGAGAAATCCAACACCTTGTCTTTGAATTATGCAGAAACATTTCAAAAAGAATTAGATACTAGTGAATCACCATTTGAAACAGGATTACAGATTGCAGCATCAGCAAATATTATAGATTTTGGAGCTAAAATTCACGGCTCTATCAATCTGGAAAAAGAGTTTCAGTCTCTTAATAAGATTCCTTTCGCTCACTATGATATTAAGCCGTTTAGAAATAGCCTGAAGGAAGCTTCAACACTTCTCTACATTTGTGATAATAGCGGAGAGATTGTTTTTGATATGTTATTTATTAAAGAGTTACAACGAGCATATCCGAAACTTAAAATAGTAGCAGCACTTCGAGACAAGCCTATTATCAATGATGCTACCTTGAAAGACGCCAGAGTAGTAGGGCTTGATAGGCTTGTCACGATCATCTCCAGTGGTAGTGTCTATCCGGGAACAATTCTTCCCGAAACAACAGAAGAGTTTCAAAAATTGTTTACCTCTGCTGATGTGATCCTTTCCAAGGGTCAGGGGAATTTCGAAACATTATTACCGATTGCAGACAAGAGAACCTTTTTTCTGTTACGCATTAAATGTGAATATATGGCAGCTTTATCTAAAGTAGAAAATGGCAATTTAGTGCTTATGCAAGGCAATTGGTAAAATCTGTTGAAAAATGCAATGTCTCATTTGAACTAGAGCAAAGGAACTTTTTTATCTGCCTGATTTACAGACTAGATTGTAGCCCTTGTTCTCTTCCTAAGTAAGCAAATGCAATATGGAGACAATATTAAAATGAAAAAATATCGTTACTATACTAAATCTCATTACTTACTCAAACTCATGATTATTAGTATCATCACTGGTTTGTTTTTTATGGGGACTTTAGTGATTGCGGACCAGAGCCCCACATTGGAAGTGGGTATATCTGAATATGCTAAATCGAGTCAAGACCAATCCAGAAAAACCCCGAAGAAAAGTCATTCAACGACTGATCATTCCAGCATCGAAAAGTTACAGGGCCCCTTTACAACAGGACCTGAAGTAACCAAAGCCTGCCTCGAATGTCATAATGAGGTGGGACGTCAGTTTATGAAAAATATACACTGGACCTGGGATTACAAACATCCCAAAACAGGTCAACATTTGGGAAAAAGTGTATTAGTCAACAATTATTGTATTAATGCCAGAGGCAATGAGGGCATGTGTGCCCAATGTCATGCAGGTTATAATATGACAAACTCAGACTTTGATTTTAGTAATCAGGAAAACATTGATTGCCTGATTTGCCATGAATCAACAGGGACCTACTATAAAACACCGACGACAAAAGGCAATAAAGCCTGTGTAAATATGTTTAAAGATAAGCCGGAAATTGAATGGGCTAAAATAGCACAAAGCGTTGCATTGCCCAGTCGCAATAATTGTGGTGTTTGTCATTTTTTTGGTGGCGGAGGTGATAATGTCAAGCATGGTGATCTTTCGTCGGTATTGTTTGACCCACCCAGAGATGTTGATATTCACATGAGTGCAGAAGGTGAAAATTTTACCTGTGTTACTTGTCACGTAGGTGAAGGGCATGAATGGGCCGGCAGTCGCTATGAAATGCTGGTCAATGATACAGTTGGTATGGGTAAGCCTGGCATGGTACGTAAGACAGCCTCCTGTGAAAGCTGTCACGGTGCTTCACCACATCCTATCAAGACAGTAAATGGTATGAAACTCAATGGCCATACTGATCGGGTGGCTTGTGAAACCTGCCATATTCCAGAGATTGCTAAAGGTGGAGTTGCAACTAAAATTGATTGGGATTGGCGATCTATGGGCCAGCTCAAAAATGGCAAGAGTTTTAAACTAAAAGAATATACTCAAGGAGATGGCCAACATAGGGCAACTTACAAAACGATTAAGGGGTCACTTAGCTATGCAGAAAACCTTCAACCCATGTATGCCTGGTTTGATGGAACTATGCATTATACAACTATTGATAGCCAATTTGATCCTGCCCTGAGTTCAATAAACATCAACAGTTTTTCCGGCTCTCGCGAGGATCCCAATTCACGCATCTACCCTTTTAAGCGGATGCATATGACTCAACCTTATGATAAAGGTAATAATACCTTGATCTATATGCATTTGTGGGGTGATGATGACAATGCATTGTGGGGTAATTTTGATTTTTCCAAAGCGATTCAAGCAGGAATGGAAGAAAATAACGCACCTTATAGCGGGGAATGGGGATTTATTGAAACCTATTCCTATTGGCCCATCAATCATATGGTTGCACCCAAAGAAGAGGCTTTGGTTTGTGCTGACTGTCATGTAAAGGGAGGCAGAATTAGTCACCTTACGGGCCTATATATACCTGGTGCCGGTGGTGATCAATTGCTTGATTACATTTATTATATCGCCATTTTCGGCACTCTAGGTGGTGTCTTGGGACACGGTGTTATAAAAAGCATTGCTACCAACAGGAGAAAAAACAATGTCTAATATAGTAAAAATGCAAGTTTATAAACTTTTTGAAAGATTCTGGCACTGGCTCCAGACCGTGCTTATTTTTATTTTGCTATTCAGTGGTTTTAGAATTCATGGCACTCATGAGTTAATCAGTTTCAGCGATGCGACAACTCTGCATACATGGGCTGCAATTTTGATTATGATGCTTTGGGCATTTGCAACATTCTGGTTATTCACAACTGGAGAATGGCGACACTATGTCCCGACTAGAGAAAATTTAATATCAGTTGCTCGGTTTTACATTTTAGGAATTTTCAAAGGAGAACACCATCCTTATATAAAAACATACCGGCGTAAGCATAATCCACTCCAGGCGATAGCTTATATGATGTTAAAGATTGTTATCTTTCCAGCAATTTGGATGTCAGGGACTATTTATTTATTGATTAGTTTTGGTTTGGGAGATTTTCTAAGCGGAGTCGGGACAGTGTGGATTGCACGGATTCATACTCTGGCGGCAGTTTCCATTGTTGGGTTTTTCATCGTTCATATATATATGCTTACCATGGGTCATTCTTTTATAGGACACATAAAACCAATGATTACAGGTTTTGATGACGTTGATTTAACTGATGAACAATTGGCCTATTTACAAGCTGATGAACTAGATATTATCAAAGAGAATTCGCAACCGCTACAGGATGCTACGCACTAGATAAATACTCAATTAAAGGAGAAAATAATAATGACTACCGTCGAACAACTATTGAAAACAAAAAATGCTGAAATATGGTCTGTTGCCCCACAATCAACCGTATATGAGGCATTGCAAATGATGGCTATGAAAGATGTGGGAGCAATTTTAGTTACAGACAAAGGCAATCTGGTTGGCATATTTTCGGAACGCGATTATACTCGTAAGTTAGTACTGAAAGGAAGATTCTCTAAGGATACAACGGTTGGCGAAATGATGACTCGGAGAGTACTCTGCATAGAACCTCATAGCACAATTGAAGACTGCATGGCATTGATGACAAATAAACACATTCGTCATTTACCGGTCTTGGAAGATGAACGGCTAGTTGGAATTGTGACTATTGGTGATGTGGTAAAGCAGATCATCTCAGATCATGAATTTACTATTGAGCAACTTGGGAAATACATGTCAGGCGAGTATTAGACCATTCTACCGTAAACTTGTTTCTACTCAAAGTGAAAGCAAAGGAGAACCATGAATACAGATAAGTTTTCAAAACTGTTTTCTGAATTGAAACCCCTTATCGGCATGATTCATGTTCAGGCTTTGCCGGGAACTCCAAAGAACCATTTGTCAGTGAGAGAAATTGCGACTCAAGCTGTTAAAGAGGCTAAGATACTAAGCAAATCCGGCCTACAGGCCATCATGCTGGAAAACATGCACGATGTACCATATCTCAATCGTGAAGTGGGCCCTGAGATTGTGGCTGCCTTGAGTCGGATTGTCTCAGAAGTACGGGCGGTTACAGATCTGCCCTTGGGACTCCAGATCCTGGCTGGCGCTAATCAAGCAGCACTATCTGTCGCTTTATCAACCGAACTGCAGTTTATTAGAGCAGAGGGTTTTGTTTTTGGACATATGGCCGATGAGGGCTTGCTGCAATCGGACGCCGGTGAGCTCCTTCGCTTTCGTAAACACATTGGGGCTGAGCACATTCAGATCTTCACAGATATCAAGAAAAAGCACAGTAGTCACGCCATGACCGCAGATGTTTCTCTGCAAGATACCGTTGAAGCAGCAGAATTTTTTCTTAGTGATGGTGTTATTATTACCGGAACCCATACAGCTAGACCGGTTGACCAGCAAGAACTGAGCGATGTATACACCTCAGCCAAATCACCTGTCCTGGTGGGTAGCGGTGTCACCCCGGAAGGGCTTCCCCGAATATGGGATCATGCTGATGCTTTCATTGTAGGCAGCTATTTCAAACAGGATGGTGATTGGCAGAATGAACCTGATCCTCAACGAGTTGAAGCTCTTATCAAGGCCAGAATCAATCTGCTTAAATGATATCAAAACAGGCAGCTAAAATTTTCGTAAATGGGGTTATCCTGACCCAGGATAACAGGCTCCCACAAGTCTCTCAGCTAGCCATTCGGGGAAATTGCATTCTAGCTGCAGGTGACGATTTGTCGGCCATGTCAAATGCAGCAACTGAGATCATTGACCTGCACGGAGCTGTCGTGGTCCCCGGCTTTATTGATGCCCATATTCATTTTCTCTGGGGGGGTGAAAGTCTGTTAACTATCCCGGCACATGAGGCTAATTCTAGAGATTCATTTCTAGAAATTGTCTCTCGTTTTGCAGTCAAAAGTGAGCCAGGAAGTTGGTTGAAGGGTGGTGGCTGGAACGAACATCTATTTACAGATAAATCCCTTCCACACCGAGATTGGCTCGATGAAGCCGCTCCGGGTCACCCCATGATCCTTCATCGCCATGACGGACATTCAGGTGTTGCCAGTAGTGTTGCACTGGAATTAGCTGGAATTACTAAAAAGACCTCAGATCCCGAGGGCGGAGTTATTGATCGAGATGAACGAGGAGAGCCAACTGGTATTTTGCGAGATGCTGCCATGGGCTTGGTAATGTCTTTGATTCCCCTGGATACTGAAGCCGAACTTGAGAAGAATTTAAAAATAGCTCAACACTATCTTCTGGAATGGGGGGTGACCAGTGTTGGAGATATGATCTACGACATGAATCATTTTCTCTTTCTCCAGAAAATGGCTCGCCAAGGACAATTAAAAGTTAGGGTCACCGCTTATACACCACTGCATAAATGGTCAGAGATGAAAGTGCTTCTGAAGGAAGGTGTTTATGAGGACCAGTATTTTCAATTCAAAGGTCTGAAAGCTTTTTGTGATGGCAGTTTGGGTTCGCACACAGCCCTCATGCTGGAACCTTACGAGGACACCCCTGATTCAGCAGGCATTTATGATACGGATTGGGAAGACGTGAATATGGTTTCAGAAATTATTTCCGAGGCTGACCTAAAAGGATTTCAATCTGTGGTTCATGCTATTGGAGATCGAGCCAATCGAGAGGTGCTGGATGTATTCCAGGCAGTAATTGAACGTAATGGTTCCCGGGATCGGCGTTTCCGAATAGAGCATGCTCAACATATCCATCCTGAAGATCAGAGTCGATTTCCCAAGCTGGGGGTGATGGCCTCAGTTCAGCCTGCCCATTGTGTGGATGACTCACGTTATGCTGACATACTACTTGGTGAAAGATGCAGCTATGCCTATCCTTTTAAAACCTTACAGACACTTGGGACGCGAGTGGCTTTCGGTTCAGATTGGCCTGTTTCCCCGGCAGATCCGGTGGCAACAATCCATGCAGCTGTCCATCGAGCCGGGTGGCATACAGAGGAAGCCGTGGACTTCAAAACCGCCTTGCAGGCCCATACTTTGGATGCAGCGTATGCCGGATTTCGAGATCATGATCTAGGAAAGCTTAAAGCGGGCTATTTGGCAGATTTTGTGATCCTTAAGCCTGACTTTCTTGACATGGGATCCTTTGATAAACCGCCAGATGACTTAATACGAGCTGTATATGTGAATGGTTTGAAAATGAGGGAATAGATGTTTTTGCAGGGGAGATGTTTCGTTTAGCTGACGATCAGGAAGAACAGACAATAGAGGGGAAAAAGGAAATAAATTAATTGAAATCAAAACCTCTTATCGGTCTTACCCCAGCCTATTACGAGCACAAGGAAATGGATCGCAGTATTTTGGGTAAATCCTATACAGACAGTATTCAAAAAGCCGGTGGTTTACCGGTACTGATTCCACCGATTATCGACAAGAGTGATTTGGTGCAGCTCATCCAACGTCTCGATGGTATTGTTCTGACAGGTGGTGACGATCTAAATCCAGAATACTATGGTGAAGTCGCTCAGCCCTTAACGCCAAAACCTTTTCACCCTCGTCGGGGAAAGCACGACCAACAGGTTTTCGAAATTGTTTGGGAACAAAAAATTCCAACACTAGCCATTTGTTTGGGTATGCAGGAAGTCAATGTCTTTCTGGGTGGATCCTTGTATCAGGACATTCCAGCCCAGATGGAAAACGCGCAAATCCATAAGATTGGTGATTGGTTTGAAGCACGACATGATATTTCTGTTAAGCGGGACTCGTTTCTCTACCAGATCTCTGAACAAACTCAAGTGAATACCAATAGTGCTCATCACCAGGCAATCAAACAGGTAGCTGATGAACTGGTAGTGATGGGAAGCACTACTGATAGAATCATCGAGGTATTGGAACCGGAGGATAGATCTATTCCCCTCCTGGCAGTGCAATGGCATCCGGAGTCTGAGACCAATGATGCCGTAGGCATTGAATTGTTCAAATGGCTGATAGCCAAAGCTTCCTCATAATCTTTCTGATTTCCTGACCAGATTATAAATTATTCAACACTGCTGTTACATTCCCGTAAGCAAGTAAGCGTAACATTCTCCCATGAATAGAATTATACTAATTGTACTTCTGTCGCTGCCCGGATATTGTGGTATTATTATCTTTCGAAATGAACCTGATTAACCTTAAACTACGCCAAAAGTTAATTAATAAAGTCAGGGAATATCTATGTCCGTTAAAAAGATGCACAAGCTACCTATCGAGCTTTTAGCTGCTGGAGAGAAAATATCAAAGCAGGTACTGATTTCAGCCGAAGAGGCACCCAATTTTGCTATGCGCCGCTTCATTATCGAAGCAGGTGGATTTATGCCATTGCATAGCAATTCTGTTGAACATGAACAGTTTTGTTTGGCTGGAAAAGCCGAAGTGGTCATTGGCGATGAAATATTCACAGTAAAAAAGGACGATGTGGTCTTTATCCCCGCCAGCATCCCTCACTCTTATAAGACCCTAAGCGAGGAGGCTTTTGAGTTTCTTTGTCTGGTACCAAACACGGATGATATTATTGAGATTAAAGGGTGATCCCTCTGAAAACAGCCCCCCTTTTCATCCTGATCCTGTTTATTTTCACGGGTATGATGACCACTTGTGATATCAACAATGATTTAGATACCGAAAAGCTGCGCTTATTGAATGTGGATAAACAATTTGCCAAAATGTCTTTGGAAAAGGGTGCCGCTGAAGCTTTTAAACATTATCTCACCAAAGATGCCATGGGACTGTCTCCAGGTCAGCATCCTGTCATGGGAAACGAAAAACTCTATAATGAAATGAAGGTAGGTCAGAAAAACTATACTCTGGCCCGGGAGCCGCAACGTGCTGAAGTGGCTGTTTCAGAAGATATGGGCTGGACCTGGGGCACTTATATTATGACCGTTATCGATAATAAGGAACAGGAACAAAAACATTATGGTAAATACCTGAATATCTGGGAACGGCAGGATGATGGACAATGGAGAGTTATTGTTGATATTGGAAATTCAAGTCCTGATCCGAATGAGTAAGCCTAAAAACCAACACAAAACAACAGAAGGAATGAGGCTATGGATATCAATGCCATCACTGAACAGATAACTATATATATCACTGACTATGCTTGGAATATTCTAGGTGCAATACTCATTTTTTTCATTGGAAAATGGGTGGCACGTAAAGTGACCTCTCTTTTGGGAAAACTGCTTACGCGCCAGAAAATTGATGAAACCTTGATCCGTTTTCTGGACAATATCAGTTATTACGCCTTGATGATTGTAGTCCTTATGGCTGCTGCAGATCAGCTAGGTATCAACACGACCTCCTTTCTGGCCATTTTCGGTGCTGCCGGACTGGCAGTGGGACTCGCATTGAAGGATTCCCTGAGTAATTTTGCCAGTGGAGTCATGCTGGTCTTTTTCCGTCCGTTTAAGATCGGAGATGTGGTCACAGCTGGTGGAGTAACCGGTAAAATCGAAAGCATCAGCGTGTTCAGCACCGTTTTTGTTACTTTTGACAACCAGCGTATGATTGTTCCCAATGGACAGATCACCAATGATGTAATTACAAATATTAACGCTAATCCAACACGACGTTTAGACCTGGTTTTTGGAATCAGTTATGAAGACAACATTATTAAAGCCAAGCAGGTCTTCAAAACTATCTTGGGCGCAGACTCCCGGATCCTTTCTGACCCAGCTCCACTTATTGCTGTTTCTGAATTAGCTGACAGCAGTGTGAATTTTTTCGTACGTCCATGGGTAAAGACAGATGATTATTGGAATGTTAAATTTGATTTGACCGAGAAGATCAAGTTGGCCTTGGACGAAGCCGGCATCAGTATTCCTTTTCCCCAGACAGATGTTCATCTCTATCAGAAGGAAGACTGATCATGCTGCAAGTTCTGAATCAGAATGAAAGAGTTTCTGTCTTCTGGATTCTATTTACCTTGACCATTTTAACCTTTGTCGGTATACAAATCACCGGTGAACCGTTGAAGACAACTGTTGCACCGGGGGGAATTATCACTTTCGAATTAATTGGCACATTCGAGGGAAGCCAAAGCATCATTGATTCTTGGCAGGGTTCGACTATGACTTATGCTGGCATCAACATGGGCCTGGACTTTCTCTTTCTCACTCTCTATGGCATTACTATCGCTCTGGGGTGCTTACTGATTGTTGAAAGATTACCGACTCATTGGCAAAAACTTAAACAAGTAGGTGTTTGGTTAGCCGCTGGAGTACTCTTCGCGGCCTTCCTGGATATCATTGAAAATATTGCTTTGATCAAGTTACTGTTGGGATCACAAAATGAGTTCTTGCCTGTTTTAGCCAAAGGGACTGCTATCCCCAAATTCATATTGGTATTACTATCACTGCTCTATGTGGTTGGAGGATTATTCCCGGCTCTGAAAAAAATCAAGTAATACATAGACTGTTTTGAGGTGTAATTGGTATAAATCAGCTTGCGAAGGCTTTGCTTGTCGCGGTGAAGCTGAGAAGCGAAACCGGAAGAGCGAAGGCTGGTAGTCCGTGTTAAGATTTGTTAATGGCTTGCTGGAGCTCTGAACGAAGCTCCAAAACAACCTTCACATAATTCTTAGACGGATTGTATTTATAAACAGCTCGCCAGTTGGCTGAGTTTTCAGAAAAATCATTACTGCCGATCTGGTACTTTCCACGCTTCAGAAGATAATTAGCGATACTGGCCATGACATCAGCCCATTCAAAAGGCTCGCGTATTCCATCTCCATCCATATCTACAGCGTAACGTTTAAAACTGGTGGGCATGAATTGTCCGTATCCAAAGGCCCCGGCATAGGAACCCTTTACATCAAGCGGTCCTAAGCCATCCATTCGGCAGATCATAAACCAGGCAACCATTTCATCTTCAGCCCATTTTGCTCGTCTCGGAAGTGTGTGGATAATAGTGTGGAGAGAATTGATGACTGGATATGAGGAAGCGTATGAGCCATATTGAGTTTCTACACCAACAAAACTGAGGATAAGATAGGGATCCACTCCGTATTTTTGTGCGACCCGATGCAGTAGCTCCTGATGTTCTTCATAGAATTTCACACCACCATCAATACGGTTGGAGTTCACAAAAATGCGCCGGTAATCAGTATAGTCCATTTTTTCGGCTGGCCTGGAAAACCGCTCAGAGATATTCGGCTCAATCTTGATACCTGGATTTGAAAATACTTGCCAGGCATAGGTCGCCGGAACACCACTGCGACGTAGCCGCTTAATCACTCTGGCATAAACCTGTCTAGCTTGCTCATTCTTGGCAATGAGGGAAACCATATCTTTTTCAACCTGATTTGACCAACTGGCGGGGGCTGTACCATGCTTTGATTCACGGTCAGCAAAAACCACAGAAATTGTCAGCAGTAGCAAAAGAGGCAATATGATCCCTGGAATTCTCATTCATTTATCCCTGTTTGTGGTATCAAATTACTTCAAGACAGTAATTTTTTGCGTAATAGAGATATCATTGGCATCCAGTTTCACGAGATACAGACCTGAAGAAAATTGAGCTGCATTCCAACGAGTGACATGACGTCCGGCCTCTAGCTGTCCACTAATCAGATGAGCTACTTCCTCACCCTTTAGGTTATAGATACTGACTCGAACATTTGCTCGTTCGGGCAAAGTGAATGGAATGCTGGTCCAGGGGTTGAAGGGATTGGGATAGTTGGGTAAAAGCGTATATTCCATGGGATGAGCAGCATTATTTCCATCCAGTGCCAGATAATCTCGACTGGCTACCCGTAGTTCATCCACATAATAAGTTCCTGTGGTGGGCTGACCTGGTGTGTAGCTGAGTTGAATACTATCAAACCGAAGTGTCCCGTTTAAAGTGCCGTTGCCAATCCAGACACCCGTTCCATCATTGGCCATATCCCAGCTAACTAAGCGCCAGCCATACCAGTCAATTATGTACCAGGGGCTGACTTCATGATTGGCAGCAGCAGAAGTCGGGTAATTGTCATCTACACTGAACCGGAACATGTTGCCATTGCCATCACCAAAAACGTATGCTTGAAGTATCTTTGAAGCGTTAAAGGTCACATTTCGTGGCGTACCACCACCTAAGTATTCTCGAATCAGCCAAGTACCGGCATTTGTATCCCAGCTATAATCCAGGCGCATAGATGTATTGCTGTTTACATTTGAAACCGTAATGGCGGTACTGGCAGCTCTCGTCGTTTCAGTGGTGAGGGTTCCAGTCGTACTGCCGCTGGCACTGGGTAGCCACCAGTTGGTGCTTAAACCACTTTCAAAATTGTCAATATTGGTAATACTGTAACCGTAATTGGAAGTTGTGAAGCTGATCAAAGTGCCATTGTTCTGAGCATTCCCAAAAAGATCCTCGAAACCGGGGAATATCCTGACCCGGTAGGACTCGGCATCCAGGAGATCATCCATGGCATAAAGAACCAGTACACTTTGCTCATTGATAACATGATGTTCCAGGATTGTTTCTTGAAGCCGAAGGTCATAAAGACGCTCCAGTTTGACCTTGTCGTTGCTAATAGAGGATGGATCCAATTCCTCATCCCAAACAATATTAAAAATAGGACGTAGATCTACCGAGTCATCTCCTGTAGTGGGATAATAGTTTACAATTACAGGAGCAACAAGGTCAGGAGGTCCGGTCTTGAACCAAATGCTCCAATCATCACCGCCGACACCATCCTGATCACCATCCAAAGGGTGCCCATATGTATCCTTGGCTGTTCCGGCAATAGTGATCGTATAATTTGTTAGATAGCCCAGGGTATCAGCAGGCAAATATGCCATGCGTTTCAGATCCGGAGTAAAGTAAAAGGTGCCATCAAAATGGGGTGCTACAGAAAAAGCTGATTCTACGGAGGTTCTATCCATAGCTCTGGAGAAATCGAAATAGGGAATATCCCAGGCGGGATAGGTGGAATCAGCGTTTTCGGGATAAGAAGCTATAACTATGGGTGGTACATTTGAGCTAAGATTAATATCGCGAAAGGTCACAAAATCATTAGAAAGACCATTAACCTGAATTGTATCTGAGTAGTAACCAGAAGCAGAAAATATCACTTCATAGCTTGAGTCTGGCAGTTCCTCAAAGAAATAAAACCCGTTTTGTAATTTATCGGGATCATTTGTATAGTTATGGAATAGGGATTCGTAAGTATCGGTTGTATATGATTCACCATTAATCTGCACTGTTGCCCCGTTAATCGGATTCCTTGAGTCATCATTACGGATAACTCCGGCAAGGATACCCGGGTAAGGTCGATCGATATTATGGAAATCAAGGATGGTCCAGAACATGCTATAAGCCACCATGCGGGCGTATTCATTATTCATCTGGATATTATTATGGCTAGGGATAGTATGGAAGCCTGATTCACTCAATTGGCTGGGCATCCTCGTATTACGGTTCACGGACAGATATGGTCCGCTGGTTATACCATAAAATACGCAGTCACCACGCGCGCCCTGACCACCAAATTCCGGAATACGCATAAGATCTGACATGACATCGGCCATAATGTAGCTGACCGCTTTCCCGCCGGGAGCCCATGTTTTTTCCACGCCGGGTGAACTTTCACCGTATAGCAACAACACATTATTTCCTGCCGGTGTTGATGTCGGTGCATTGCTATGAATAGAATGAAACCAGGTTGCATCACAACTATTTGCCATATCAGATCTGGCGCCCAGACCAACATACTCAGTATCATTAGTGCGTGAGGTCCATACTGCAGCAATATCTGTTTGAGATAGCAACATATCTTTCAAATGCAGTGCCATCACGAGA
>JAUVKO010000141.1 GCA_030596225.1 Fidelibacterota bacterium | reverse complement strand
ATCCCGGTTACAACCTTGGATTTCAGTTCACGTAAGTCAGCAGTTCGATGACCGATAGGATATTGAGCCAAGGCATCCAGGATTGCCTGATCCACATGAGTGGGTCCTGGACTAAATAATTTTGGTTTCATCAGATTCTAGTCCTCCAATTCTCGAAAAACCATACCAGTAGGTAATTTAGGGAAAAAATAAGTGCTTTTCTGAGGCAAGCGTAGCCCTTTCCACCAATCTCGAATAAAGTATCATTATCCGGGTAACTCATGATCCAACCCACCTGACTTCCGGTGCGTAAAGCCTCCCAGAAGTCATCAATATCCCGATGATATTCGATATAACGATGCTGTTGAATATCCTCATCAGTGAGTTTCAAGATATCTTTTAGAATTATTTCTTCAAGAATGACCGTATCCATTTCAGCCAGGATCGGGTCCTCCAGACGATGCTGTAGATCACTAAAAGCTGAATCTTTCAACTGGAGCATAATTGGCTCACCCGCTTCATTTGCCATGATTATACTGCGGTGGTCATGCCCCAGCTCTATTTGTTCTTCGTCCATTTGAAGTACATCAAAATATTTGAATAACTTATCCATGAGAAGCTGATACGAAAAATCAGGCACACCCCTTAAACTGCGATGTGTAGGATAGACTTTTAATCCGGTATCCTGGGCACAGGCAAAATAGCCCATGACATAATTAGCATCAATCTCAGAAAATCCGGTCTCATTAAGACGTTGATTCTGATATAGCCTTAAGGTCTCATATCGATGATGACCATCAGCGATAAAAACGGGTTTCCCCTCCATCATTTCCTGAACAGCAGTAATTACCTCTTCATCCTCAATGAGATAGCAGATATTCTCTACTCCGGTATCCTCATTTCTTCCAGCCAATTTTACAATCGCCTTAGGAAGGGATTCATCAAGTAATTTGTTAATTGAGTTCTCAGCATCCTGATAGGTGAAGAGTATCTGTGAAAAATTGGTTTTAGTGGTCGCAGTAAGACGCAATCTATCCTTGATGGGACCCTTATGAGTTCGCTCATGTGCTCTTACCGTGTCCGGACCATATGGAGCCAAGGGCATTAATG
Source organism: Fidelibacterota bacterium (assembly GCA_030596225.1). GTDB lineage: Bacteria > Fidelibacterota > UBA8477 > UBA8477 > JABMPR01 > JABMPR01. The sequence continues at coordinate 4,884 of JAUVKO010000141.1, read as the reverse complement.
CAATAAATCCTTTGCGTAGGTGCTGTTCGCCATCCGGTCCTGTAAAAAATTGGTGCAGAAAAAACAAACCAGGCTGTTCACGTTTTAACAGAGTGCCTTCTTCATGCCATTTTTTAAGCAGATCACGGGTACCCTCGTAAAATTCATCTTCAAAGAAGTCACCCTGCTTTTCATCCCCTAGAATGAGACGTGCACTGTTATAGCGTGACCTGGAAAGGAAAAATCTTCTTTCTTCAGGTGAGATCACATCATAAGGAGGAGCAATTATATCTGATAGATTCGGGAATTTTTCAGGGCTATAGATCGTTCCACAAAAAGGTAGAATGGACATAAGATCACCTCAATTGAATGTTCACCGACAACATGGCGGCGAAGTTATACATACAATGCTACATCACAATGAGCCAATTGTAAATATTATTAATTATCTGAATAGTTATTTTTTTTAACTCGCTTTCTGGTTAGTCATCCTTGAGCTCAAGGAGCGAAGGATCTGGTTCCTTATGTACACTAGCTCTATTGATGATGGCTTACCAGGGAGATTCTTCCCCTTCGATAAACTCAGGGTCAGAATGACCAATAAGTAAAAACAAACATGATTATCAAATCATTTCATCAACGAACCGTCCCGAATATATTCGCACCATGAATATTGTAGCCATTACACCAAGAACACCCGCTGCAGCCATGGGCATTCAAGTTGGTGATGAACTAGTATCAATCAATGATCGAACGATCTCAGATGTGATCGACTACGAATTCTATGCCGCTGATGAAGATATTGAAGTTGTTATTAAAAGAGCGGGTATTGATCAGAAAATATGCATTACCAAAAGCTTGGATGAAGAGTTGGGCATTGTCATTCAACCTATGAAAATTCGCTCTTGTGCCAATAACTGTATCTTCTGTTTTGTTCACCAGAATCCACCGGGTGTACGAGAAGCCCTGAATTTCAAGGACGGCGATTTTCGGTTCAGTTTCCTGCACGGTCATTACATAACCATGACCAATATGGGGCCCAAGCAACTGGAGCGAGTGGTGGAGCAGCACTTGAGTCCTTTGTATATCAGTGTTCATGTCACCGATCCTGATTTGCGTCAGAAGATGTTACTCTACAATAAAGAAGATCATTTCCTGGAGAAACTGAAATACCTTACTGATCATAATATTGAATTGCATACTCAGATCGTGCTTTGTCCAGGTTGGAATGATGGTAAAATTCTATTGCAAACAATTCGCGACCTTAGACAATTTGCCCCCAGCATCCAGTCAGTGTCCATCGTTCCAGTGGGTTTAACCAAATACCGTGATAATCTGCCACAGCTTGATTCTTACACACAGGAAACTGCCCGGGATTTCCTCGAATGGTTTGAAGTTCGACAGGCTGAATTTGATGTTCCGGATATCAGGCGCTTTGTTTATCTCAGTGATGAATTTTTTATTCTGGCAAATAAGCCCATCCCTGAAGATGACTATTATGGTGAATTCTCCATGGTTGAAAATGGTGTAGGTCAATGTCGTGATTTTGCGAATCGCTTTCAAGCCAGTTTACCTATGTTACCACCACAGCTGAAAAAGCCAACTCGTTTGATCTTTCCAACAGGCAAGCTTGGCTACACCTTTCTCTCCAAAACTATTGGGAGCACTCTTGATGCAATTATTAATCTGGAGTATGAGATCATCTCCATTAATAATGAATGGTTGGGAGCTGATCTGGTAACTGTAACCGGCCTCGTACCGGCTCGGGATGTAGTTACCCAACTTAAGCATGTTAAACAAGCTGATGCGATCTATTTATCTTACCGCATGTTCAGCGAAGACGGGATCACCCTGGACGATCACACCCGAGAGGAAATAGAAAAGAAACTGGGTATACCTGTGTATATCCATCACGAAGATATGTTGGAGATCCTGAAACCATGGACATAGCCCGGATGTTTCATCAGGCAGCACAGTTTGAGTTGTTATTTTCACCTCTGGCTTTGTTGTCCGGCATAAATCCGTCCGCATCGACCAGATGACTATGAAATATATTAACTAATGGAATATTATGACTGATTCTGCACCACCTAACAAAATATCCAGGCTGAGATTACCTGTAGTTGCTATTGTTGGACGTCCCAATGTAGGGAAATCCACTCTTTTTAACCGAATCGTCGGTAAACGCCTTTCCATTGTTCATGAACAAGAGGGTGTCACCCGCGATAGAATTGCTGTGGAAACAGACTGGGCCGGTCATTCATTTTTCCTGGTTGATACCGGAGGATATATACCCCATAGTGAAGATGTCATCGACAAGGAGGTTCGCAAACAGGCGATCACAGCAATTGATGAAGCCGATGTGATCTTGTTGATGGTCGATTCAGTGGTTGGTGTCACTTGGGAAGATGAGGAAATAGTCAAAAGAGCCCGGCAATCCAAAAAACCGCTCATCCTGCTTGCTAATAAGGCCGATAATACTGAACTCGAGAATCAGACTCACGTCTTTTATCAGCTAGGCCTGGGAGAGGTTTTTCCGATCAGTGCCTTAAATGGTCGCAGCATCGGTGATGCTTTGGATAAAGTGGTCTCCACTTTTGAGGATATCCAGATCGAAGAAGAAACGGATGAGAATGTGATCCGCTTTGCCATTGTAGGAATGCCCAATTCCGGAAAATCGAGTCTAACCAACGCTTTGCTGGGTGTTGACAGACAGATCGTTACAGATATTCCAGGGACCACAAGGGATTCAATCAATACAACTTTTAAACACTATGATCAATCGTACGAAATGATTGACACTGCGGGCCTGAGGCGTAAAGCAAAGGTCAATGACTCCATTGAATATTATAGCTCGATCCGTACTCAACAGGCGATTAAAAGCGCTCATGTTGTTATCGTTTTGATTGATGCAGAGAAGGGCTTTGTTTCCCACGATGCCAGAGTTATGGAAGAGGTGCTCGCTGCCGGAAAAGGTTTGATAGTCGGCGTCAACAAATGGGATCTCATAGGAAAATCAACCAACACCATGCGAGATATGAGACAGGGGATGATCGATGATATGTTTGAATTGAGACACTACCCCATTCAATTCATTTCTACACTGGAGCGACGACGCATATTCAAATTGGTAGATCTGGTGAAACAAATCCATGAAGAGCAGCAGAAGCGGATTCAGACCCGACAACTCAATCTTTTCCTGGAAGATGTAGTTGCCAGATTACAGCCACCATCTCCACGAGGGAAGGAAATAAAGTTGAACTATTGTTCCCAGGTTGCCGTTGAACCTCCAGTAATAGTTATATTCACAAATCACCCGGATCTGATCAAAACTGCCTATAAGCGGTATATCGAGAATCGTTTTAGAGAACTGTTTGGTTTTGAGGGAGTTCCCATCCGGATCGCTTTCAGGAAAAAGTAATTCATGCGACTTCTGCTAGTTTTTACCCTTCTGACTCTAAATCTATGGGGTCAAACCATTAAAGCACGTAAGTGTGGATTTGCTGAACAACGGTTTTCTATTAATAGAGAGAATTCACTCCTAACTCGAGATGTTCCGGATCTGGATGAGTTTTATTTGAGTCCGGATGGTTCTTTTCGAATCCATTTCACGAGAAGTGGTCCCAACGCTGTAAGCGGCAGTGAAGTAAGTGGTATTCCTGAGTTTGTAATAGAGGCTGCTATTGCCGCTGATTCCGCATATACCATACTTGTTGATAAACTGGGTTTTCTGCCCCCCCTTCCTGATGATTTTGATGGACCTGAGCTGGATATCTACATAAAGAATTGGAATGGAAGCGTATACGCTTACACACTCTGGGATGGTAATTACTCATCTCCCTATTCAGGTTTACCGGCATACTTAGTAATTGACAATGACTATGTTGAATCAAGCTACGCCACAAAGGGCCTGGATGCATTGAGAGTTACCATTGCCCATGAGTTCTTCCACATGGTCCAGCTGAGATACGCTTACCCCTTTGAACCGGTCTCCTCAAATGCCTATTGGTATGAGATATCCAGTGTCTGGATGGAGGAAGTCTGTTATCCTGATGTCAATGACTATCACGCCTATGTGGAGGACAATTTCCGGCAGGTGAATTTTCCCAATCTCAATGATGACTCATTTGGGTTTTCTTTCAGCTATGGCCATGGATTATTTGGACAGGTTCTGGATGTCGAATTTGGTGAGCGGGAGGGGAAACACATCATGCTGGACATCTGGGAGAATCTTTCAGATAAGGAAGCCACCGATAATCTGGAGCTGGTCCTCGAATCTTCACCCTGGAATTCTAGTCTAACGGATGCTCTTGGAAAATATTCGTTGTATAATGTTTTTACAGGTTCCCGCGCTATAGATGGATCTTATTATGAAGATGCCAATCAATTATCTGAGATTCGAACAACAGAATTTCTGCTTCCACTAAGTTACCCGGTACTGTATGATTTTGACCTTGCCCCCCTGCAAATGGGCTTTAAAAAGTTCTCGATCCAAACAATGAGCGATTTCTTTGTCCGTGGTGAGGACCTGACTGAAGATCAAAGAGTGTATCTCACTTATCATAGTTATGATGAAGGATCCTCAGTGAAAGCTGCTGTTGGGGACCCCTGGATTCCATGCTACAATACAAGTAGTCAGGATTATTTAATTGTCCCCATGACCAACGGAGACCGGGTTGAGAATTCTATGTTCAGTCTGTCTTTTGAGGGAAGTACTTTAGAACTTGATAATGTCATTCAAACCTTATGGCCAAATCCAAGTATTCTGAGTGATGGCCCCCTGCACCTCAACCTGATGCTCAGTTCCCCGGGAACAATCAAACTTAAGGTGTATAACATTTTAGGGCAAACTATTCACCAACAGAGTCAATTCAGCCCGGAAGGAATAAGGATCGTGGATTTAAC
>JAUVKO010000221.1 GCA_030596225.1 Fidelibacterota bacterium | reverse complement strand
GCAATTAGCCCAGTTGCTTACAGATAAAGAATATGAAAAGCAGAAGAAGAAATTGCTGGCAATGATATAGTTAATACAAACTATTCATGTTTCAGTTCTGTTATCTCCAAATCAATATATGTGTAATCACCTTCTGGTCTTCTCCAGGTGACTTTTCCTTTAGTACCTATCATGACACCATCACATTCCCCATACTCGTAAATAGTTGCATGCCATGGCCTCAGCACCATTTCTTTGCCTTCAGAAGAGTATCGATCACAAGTGAATTCGGTCATTCTTCCCAGGTCGTCAAAATAAAAGATTCCTTCAACAGATTTGTCGTGAACCGTAAAGATTGCTCTGGCGCTGAAGTCATCAATGGCTTCCCATCGTATATATTCATTAATGAAGCCCTGTGGAAACCATATCATCTCCGACAAATAGCGCGTCATTGATCCCTGGTCTATTTCGGGTCCTTTTGCATTTATGAGTGGAATAATTCCAAATAGACGGATCTTCATCTCCCCTTTTCCGTCTGATAATCGATCGACTCCTTTTACATGCACAAAAGGCGCCATCTTCATATCCATTCTCCACTCAAAAGAAGCTCCGTCCACATTAAACCACTGATCTGCGGTAAAGGGTGCCCAGGGTTTATGCGGTGCTGTTTTAAATATTCCAGTCTGCTTGAGACAAACTTTCTTGATTTTGGGTGTTCCAATAACCTGGCTGTATTTCATACAACGCTGGACAGATTGTGGTAAGTGTTGAATATCCTCCCGGGTGATTAATTCACCATCTGACATTATTGTCTCTCCCTTTATCTGATCGTAATTAACCAATAAGCCTAACATGACTAACAGGATATTTTCGATAGTAATTTTAATGAACAAAGTTGATTGTTTTCTTTGGTTAGTGTAAAGTCCTTGATCATTTCCCTCAACTCCTTCCGGTGATTTATCTGTTTCAAGACAGCAAGCTTTTGACAAACCGATTACACTCATGGCAAAATTAAATGCTCGTTGAAAGAAGTTAACTATAAACTGTTAGATAAGGTAGAATTGAACCCGGATGTACGTTCCTGGGTCATTCCTCGCTAAGCATTATTCCCCTCCAAGTTCAAAAGCACTCTGTTTTGTTCTATGATACAGCTTGGATATACCTTGCGAACCATTTAATCAGCCCTATAATAAGACCAAGTTGCAACAAGTGTGAAATGACATACACGATTTTCTCAATGGAATCAGCCTATTCCAGAGAAGTCAATTGAGATAGTTATTTCTCAGATCAATCATAAAGAAAAGGAAAACGTAATGAAAACACTTAGTATCTTTTTACTATTGTTAAGTGCCAGCTTGTTCGCCGGGCTTCCGGTTGGACAAAATGCTCCCCAGCTTGATCTTGCAGGCGATGATGGAGGAAGAGTTGATGATACTGCCTGGAGCAGCAGTGAATTAGTTGGAAAAGTTTGGGTTGTGGTTCACGCAGACCCGGATGAGAGCGAAATGAATAATGCCGCAACCGAGGCATTGAAAGCCAAAGATTATCCGGATGATGTTTATGGTTCAACAGCAATCATCAATATGGCCGCCACCTGGAAACCTAATTTTGCCATTAACATTATTCTTAAAGGCAAACAGGAAAAATACCCAAGTACTGTATATGTGCGTGATTTTGATAATAAGGTTGGTGAAGTGTGGGGCTTAGCCGATGACTCAAATAATATGTGTGTTTTTGATCCCAGTGGTCAAGTAATTTTCAGTGTTGATGGCCAGCTGTCTGCTGCCGATATCACTAAAATGATCAGTTTGATCGACATTGAAATCGATCTACTAAATAATCCGCCTGCACCTCCAGCAGAAGAAGCAGAAGAAGAAGCACCGGCGGAAGAAGCCGCGGAAGAGGCTCCAGCCGAAGCTGTAGAGGGATAAATTTTTCGCTTAATTGCAAAAACCCTATTTTAAAAAAGACCGCTCCAATTGGGGCGGTCTTTTTATTAAATAACTGTCCCATGAATAAAAGGAATAAATAATGCCAAATTCAAAATGGACAACCAGCAATATTCCAGACCAGTGTGATCGAACCGTCATCATCACCGGTGCTAATAGCGGAATCGGTTTTGAAGCGGCCAAAGCCCTGGCTGAGAAAAATGCTGAGGTCATTCTTGCTGTAAGAAACCAGACCAAAGGTGATGCTGCAGCAGCCAATATTCAGGCTGATTTCCCTAAAGCCAAACTTGAAGTTCGACTTCTGAATCTGGCTGATCTCGCTTCCGTTAAATCCTTCGCTAAACAATTTACTGCTGATTATAAGCAACTTTACTTATTGATCAATAACGCCGGGATCATGATTCCCCCCTATGGTAAAACTGTTGATGGTTTTGAATCTCAATTCGGTACCAACCACTTGGGACATTTTGCCTTAACTGCTCAACTCTTTGATCTTCTGAAGTCTACACCGGAAAGTCGAATTGTCAATGTAAGCAGTAGCGCTCACAAAATGGGTAAACTGAATTTCGATGACCTGAATTGGGAAAACAGCCGCTATAGCGCCTGGAAAGCTTATGGTGACAGCAAAATCGCCAACCTTTACTTCACCTATGAGCTCTCCCGTCAAATACAAGTTGCCGGACATGATGTCATGGCTGTAGCTGCCCATCCCGGTCTCACTGCCAGTAATCTTGCCAAAGGCGCTGGAATGAAATTCATTAATACCATATTTGCTCAGAACGGTTCCATGGGTGCCCTGCCGACTCTCATGGCAGCTACAGAACCCACAGCAAAAAGCGGTGATTATTTTGGACCTTCAGGTATATCCGAATGGCGAGGGTATCCCAAATTAGTCACCTCCAACAAGTTGTCACATGATATGGATATTGCTGCCCGTTTATGGAAACTCTCGCAAGAGCTGACAGGTGTAAAATTTGAAGTCTGACAGACCCAATAATCTGCTTTAGATAAACAGATACTTTCGAATAGGCCTATTTGTAACCTTCTGTTTATAATTTTATCCATAATAGTGACCATGAATAAGGATATCAGCTTATTTCAACCTTGAAGCCCCCGACTACTGAATTATATTTGCGCCGCTTATATATAAAATGATAATGGAGAAACATAAAAAATGACCAAACATGTATTTCAAACTGAAGTGAATGAACTGCTGCACCTTATTATTCATTCATTGTATTCGCATAAAGAAATCTTTCTGCGTGAACTGGTTTCCAATTCCTCTGACGCACTGGATAAACTCAAGTACTTGACCCTCACTGAAGACAAGTTCAAAAAGATCAGCTTTGACCCCAAAATTGATATCTCCTTCAATAATTCTGATGAGGGACGATCTATTACCATCAAAGATTCCGGTATTGGAATGAATGAAGAAGATCTGATTGAGCATCTAGGAACCATTGCCCGATCTGGAACCAAAAACTTTCTGGGGAAACTCACTGGAGATGCTAAAAAGGACTCCAACCTTATTGGCCAATTTGGTGTTGGATTCTATTCCTGTTTCATGGTTGCTGATGAAGTCGAAGTTATTACTCGCAAAGCCGGTGAAAAGGAAGCTTATCGCTGGGTTAGTGATGGTAAAAGTGGTTTTGAGATTGAAACCGTTACTAAAAAAGAAACTGGAACAGAGGTCACTCTCCATCTCAATGATGAAGGAAAGGAATACGCCAATCGCTGGTCGATCACTGACACGCTGAAAAAATATTCCAACCATATCGCCTTCCCAATTTATCTTAGCTATGAAGAGAGTACTTTTGATGGTGAAGGAGATAACAAAAAAGAGATCAAAGAGCAGAAATCTGAGCAGGTTAATGATGCCACTGCATTCTGGAAAAAGCCAAAAGGTGGTCTTAAAAAGAAAGACTATAACGAATTCTATAA
>JAUVKO010000127.1 GCA_030596225.1 Fidelibacterota bacterium | reverse complement strand
ACTAATTCACCCGGATCGTGTCGACATTCCGGATGGTGCTCTAAAAGTTGTACCTCAGAAGCTTCTCTGTCACTGTTCTTCCCAAAGATCATACTTCCATCCATTGTCACAGAGGGTAGGGCTACAAAAGTATCACACATAAAAGTTATCTCCTGCTACAAAACGCTAAATACTTACTAGTCACCAAGTCACTAAAACACAAAGCTGAGCGAAGTGAATTTATACTCTTTTTCATATCCTCTAGACCTGTGACCTTTGGTAATTAATTTTCATATGGTACTGTTTTACTCTGTGTTTCATCTGCCTGCCCGGCGTAGCTCAGGAGCATAGATGGGTGCTTATCTGTGGCTAAAATAATCATCTTTTTATCTTACCGGGCAGTACGAACTCATATCGTTGTCCCAGGAGTTTAATTTTGATAAAACGGTCCAATCGTCGTAGACTGAGAAACAGACTCCAAATCAGCTTATCCTCTTTATAATAAGCTTCGATCTGCTTCTTGTCCAAGGGATCCATCTTGTCAGATGTTCCCAAGTTGATAATCTTGATCCAGGGCTCAACCAGGTCAGGACGCTGTTCCTTGTAAAGGTTGGCAATGAGATCAGTATAAACCAAACGTCGATCATAATAGCGATTCATTACGTCATCCAGAAATTGCCAACGGATGAGCCAGCGCAGAAAAGATGGCGCACTCTGGAGTAGAAGTTCGGGATCCAGGACTTCAACCCCGTTTTCATGCATGAGGGGTGTGCTGGTATCTATGAACAGGAGTTCATCAGATTCGAGGAGGACCCAATTTGAAAGCTGACCGTCAATAGCTAGTTTCAATTTCGGATTATGTTGAGCATTATAAATCCAGACCTGCTCGATCTGTTCCACGATGCGTTGCGCCATTTTGCTGATGAATTCAGGGCTTTCTGTATGGATCAGCTTGTGGCAAAAGCGTTTTGGGGGAAGCTGTTTTTGCAGAATATATAGAACGGTGATGTCCCCATGTCCCCTTACAGTCACAGTCGTATCCTCAGGGACATTTAACCCAGCCTCACGGAGTCGGTCACAATAGTTTCTATAGTGCAGAGCATACTCTTTGGCGGATGTATCAGAAGCAAAGAGAGGCATACGTTTAGCTGCCAGATCCTGATCATTGTCGATCTGCAGGACTGCAGAGATCTCGCCATAGCCCATAATATTACATGGAATATCCGACGCAGTCAGATCCTGTGGATTCAATTCATCTTCAAAATCCTGAAGACGCTCGTGAGTCAGGCTCATATCAGTCCTTCCTTGAAAATCGTTTTAACAATCCATCAGTTTTTTGCTTGGCGATGAGTGCTGTACGAAGTTTTCGGGCTGAGTTCAGTGCTTTATCCAACTGTAAAATCACCCATTTGATCTCATTATCGGTGATGGTCATAGGTGGCAGGAACTGACAGACTGAGGTATCATTGTTAGCGTAAACGATAAGCAGATCCTGATCGTAAGCCGCTTTTGTCAGAGCCGGTCCCGCATACTTATCCCGAAGCTCTAAGCCGATCATCATTCCAGATTGACGTATCCCGGTAAAAAATTTTGGATACTTATCTCGCAGGGCGTCCAGACCTGTTCGAATCATACCTCCGGCTTCCCTGACCCGTCTAAGAAAATTCTCATTTGAGGAGATGCTGACCACTTTTTGCCCCACACGGCAGCCCAACTCAGAACCACCAAAAGTTGAGATGTGAATAAAGGGATCTTTGCGGAAAATGGCATCCAAAGGCTCTCGAATGATGGTCGCTGAAATAGGATAGATCCCGCCGGAAAGCCCCTTCCCGACAATCACCATGTCAGGGATGATATCCGCATGTTCAAAAGCCCAGAGTTTACCGGTGCGCCCCAATCCGGACTGGACTTCATCCATGATAAGCAAAGTCCCATTTTGGTCACAAAGCGATCGAACTTGCTCCAAATATTCAGGCTTGGGCATTACCATGCCCAGCGTCGCCGGAATTGTCTCTAGAATTACAGCAGCCACCTGATCATCCAAAGCATTTTCCAGAGCCATGGCATCATTAAAGGGGACCTGTACCATGTCCGTTAGACCGATTCCGAATGGTTCACGATATTGAGCATCTCCAACTGAGAGTGCCAAACCGGTGTGACCATGGTAACCCCCGTTAGCAGAGATGATTTTTGAACGACCCGTGTGACCCAAGGCTAATTTCAACGCCAGATCTACAGCTTCACCCCCGCCAACCCCAAAAATGCAGACATTGAGATCACCGGGCATGCTGTCTGTCAGCTGAGTAGCCAGCGCAGCACGTTCCTGACTCATGAGATGATGATTACCAATATCAACCTCATCCAAAGCCAGTTTCAGACTATCAATGACTTCCTGGTGTCGATGCCCCAGATTGAAGACACCTCCATTGGAATGACAATTGAAAAGACGTTTCTGCTCATCAATATCATATAGCCAGGCACCCTCACGGCGACCCATGACGAAGTTCATACCATATTTTCTATAAAAGCTAACTTTCCCGGCAGAGACGTGGGCTTCATAATTATCAATAGTGGATTGCTTGTCCATGTTGTTATATCCGATCAATAGCTCCAGTAAAGTGTGATAAAATGACGTGGACCTAAGTTATGATCCATTTGATAGATGGTATAGCCTAAAGTGAAGTTCGTCCAGGCAGCAGTGAAGCCACCGGAAGGATGAAAATTTATAGAAGGATCTGCAGGTTCGATCTGTATTCCCCCTAACAGTTCAAAATTATCCAAAAGAGAATAAGACAGACCGGCAGCCAGGGGAATAGAACCGGTATTGATTTCTGTCAGAATAGCAAGCTGACCATAATCAGCATCGACTTCTGCCCAGACCTCAGTCGGCAGTGTAGTACTTTCCTCAACGAGTTTACCTGTAATGCCAAAATGACGAAAACCTCCGCTTAACTGGAAGTTCTCATTGATAGCATAGGCAGCTGCCAGATTGAATGATAAACCTGTTGATGAGGCATTCAGGGTACGTTCATAGACCAGTTCTGTCCCAAGTCCCAGAGTAAATTGTTTCCACTGTTGAGCGTATGCTCCACCCATATTGAACAGCGTGTATTCGAAAGTACTTATGGGATCTTCACTGGGGATATCATTGCGGTATTCAAGTTCACCACTATGCAAAGCCTGTATACTCACATGGACATTATTTAATCCGATTCCTATATAAGCTCCCTGAATATCAGCAACCCAGTTCCAGACGCTTAAGGTAACTACATGTTCTGGGTGGGTTAGGATGCGGGTGGGCTTTACCGTGGGGTTTAAATTGATCCCCAGTGCCGCGTCGCGTGTGTCCGTTGGGGTGTTCAGGATATCGAAGCTGCTCTGGCTTAGTGTAATACTGAAGATTGTCAGTAAAATGATAATATGTCGGGTCATTAGAAATTCACTCCCCATCCTAAATAGTTTCTCAAACCTTCGCCACTAACACCAGCACGAATACCAAGATCGATATGCATAGGTGGCCCCTGTTTCCAGGCTAGTTCATAACGGGCACTAAGTCCGGGCAAAATAGTTTCATCTTCGTAACTCAGACCGGTATTGAGACTCAGGCTTTTTATTCCATTCCACATGAGAGCAACCCTGAAGATATGTTCTCCGATAAAATAGTAATCGTGTTCTATAGCCAGAGCTATTGAATTCAACTCCTGTTGCCAGCCCCATGCTAAACTCATGGGAAATTCATCCTGATAATTACTGCCTCGCTCGAACAGGTCCTGTGTTTTCCATTTATAGCTACTGTTCCAATCTTTAAGCGCGAAAGCAAAGGTGCTGCCGTCCAGAGGTTTGAATAAAATGCCGATCCCGGCTCCAAAACCACTGCCTTTGAGATCGAACCACTCCTCTTCAGAGGCAAAATGTTTGGTCAGCACTTTCAAAGATAGACCAAAAGCCAGTTTTTCAGAAAACTGATTAGAAAAGGAGACCAGGTAAGTCATTTCAGTATCACTTAGCTCGCCGGCATAATAACCTCTGGAATCTCGTGCTTCTATGTGATTTGTTCCAGCGGCAATCAAACCCACAGCCAGATGAGCAGTAGGTGGCAGGGGGACACTGCCGCTAACCGTATAGATAAAACGATCCAGGGACAACTGAACTAATCCTGCATCAAAGCTGCGATTCTCAAAAAAGGCTTGAGAAGCAGGGTTTTGAGCATAGCTGTTGATACTGCTGTTCTGAAACAGAGTGATCCCACCGGTCCCTGCCGCGAGAGGATCAGAAGTGAAACGAGAGGAGATTCCACTGAAACCACCCAGATTAGAAGCTAGAATAGGTTGACCAATGAGCAATAGGAAGAAAATAGCTTGGAGACTTCTTTTAATCTTCATGTCGTCAATGATAATTCCCCCCTTTTGCTTGCTTAAAGGTTCGTCTTCGCGAGCGAGTGTAAATGAGCGCGGCGATCTCCTGTCCGAGATTGCGTCGGTCATTCTTCCCTCGCAAAGACGGAGCTGTTTTGAAAAAACAAGCCATTCCACTGCTTTCAATTGATCACCATCACTTTCGTCCAATGAATTTCAGATTCGATCTCAATACGAATAAAATAAGTGCCATTTGCCACCAGATAGCCCTGCTCGTTACGACCATTCCAGGTGCGCTCCTGGGGTCCTGAGAATTGAGTTTGAACGTTTACTACAACTTCTTTCACCTCATGCATTGCAAAATCAAAAACCGTGATAGAAATATCATCACCGGCATTGGCGACAAAACGAATGATCAAATTACCCTGACCATTGAGCACCTTGTCATAGCGAGGCGTAAAAGGATTAGGATAGGCATAATATTCATCATCGGTATTTGTGCTACGGGCTTTGTGAATGTTCCAGGTAAGGCCATCATTATAGCTGATAGCCAAGCCGTCTTTTGTTCCAACCCAAAGCGCTCCATCATCATTCACCAGTACAGAATACACTTCATCGGAGTAAGCAATTTCTGAATAGTCAGGATTATGGTAATTCGGTAGGAGGGTAAAGTGAAGACCGTCTTTGGATTTCCATAGACCTTCATCAGAAGCCGCATATACAGTGTTGGCGTCAGACGCAATATTCCAAACCTTTTGATCCAACAAAGGAGCCCGCCAGTAGCCGGTTTCACTTTCATAAAAGCTGAATCCGGTAACATCACCAGTACTAGTGGTAATGGTAGAAGCCCAAATTCGTTCCGAACCATCCTCCAGTAATTGACGATTTAGAGCAATCACCCAGTTTCCGGAAATATTGGAATTCTGGAAAGTGAAATGGTCCCAGGTAATGCCCCCGTTATAAGAACGGTTTACTCCGGCCCCTGTACCTACCCAGACCGTATCATTCCAGGCTTTTACGGCAAAGGCAACATGGTTTAAATGGAGAATCCCATCTTGGGCGTAGTATTCAGGGTCATCAAGGATATCCTGTTCCATACTGGTGATGGTTGCTGAATCCAATGTACTAAGTCCATCCCAGGGTAACATGACTCGTTCCCATGTATCACCAAGATCCGTGGAGAATCTCAAACCACCCCCAAATGAGGTGGCCCAGAGCCGCTCTCCATCATAAGCCAGATCAAAGGTGATATTCTGAACCGGAGTAACTACATCTACAGCTAGAATGGATACACCACATACGTTTATCTCTGAATATTTCTCATAGGTGGTGTCACCATTAACGATATTCATTTGTAGGCTGTCCATAGGTTGACCTAAATATGTCCAGGAGGCACCACCATCTATAGAACGACTGATCCCGCCACCGGCTTTAAGGTCACCGAAGGCAGTGGTTGTATCAAAGCCCATGGCCACCCAAATAGTGTCGCCGGATACTTCGAGAGCCGAAACGCCACCATGGCCAAAGTTGGAAAATCGACGGCTGAAACCAATATATGAATCCCCATTATCAAAACTGGCGCTGAGTCCATGTCCGGTTCCCAGCCAAATGGTATCACCAACGCCAACAATATCAGAGATGCTGCTTCCGATGAGACCGGCATAGACAGAGTCGGCAGATTCCAGTGAAAATTGAGATGGCCGCATCAATTGGGCTTGTAATGAGATTCCTGAGAGCAGGATCAGTAAAGCCAGCAGCCTTTTCATTGGAAAACCCCCGGCATGCTACTTGTATTAGGTGTTGATTTGATCAATCCGGGCGGGGGTAGAACCACTAGTGAATCTTCCAGGGGTTCTGCTGCAATACCCAGCCAGGTGCGGGCATTGAAGGTCCAATAGTAAGTTCCACTTGCGTCACCTGGAGCCAGAGGCAAGACCAGACTGTAAACTCCATCCCTGGCGACTTTATCACCGCTGGTCAAAATAAACGCTCCATCTTCAAAGAGAATTTGACTGCTGCCATCATCATAGAGTTGGATCGGGTTGCCTTTATTGGCGAAGCTGCCATCAGGCTTAAGTGACATAAAGCTTACATCCCGAATCTCATCCAGGCCTTTGGAATGAGTGACCTCAACTTTTAATGTATCCAGAACCAGGGCATCCGTAAGTAGGACGAGGGTGTCCAAATGACTTGCACTTAAGATAAGAGGAGGAGCAGGTCGCTCCGGCTGTAAGGTTTGAGTAATTTGCTTGAGATCTGCTCCGGAACTGACAGA
>JAUVKO010000084.1 GCA_030596225.1 Fidelibacterota bacterium | reverse complement strand
TGAACTATACGTTTCTTATACCAATTGTATTTCAAAGATGCACTATAAGTCCAAAATATTTTTTCGTTTTAGAAGCTTCACAATTAGAAGCATAGCGGTAGCTATGGTGAAAATTTTAAGTGCACTAAAACGGGAAAAGATACAGAAATTTAGTGCAAATTTGAGGTGCAATTGGTATAAAAGATCATCCAGAATTCAGTTTTCATTCGAGTCGTTCGAATTTACCGTTTTTACTATGTGTTAAGTGACCTGTCCCTGCCAGGACTCTATTGAAGCCTCTGAATAGTATCAAATTGTGTCACCCTGCTTGCCAGGTCGAAGTCCGCATAGGACGTAGACAAGTTTCCGATTTCAGCCGTATACCCTATACCTTATACCCCTCGCGCTTCGTTTCTCGACTTGGATCTTCGCCCTACGGTTCAGGGAGACACTTTCTTCCTTTTAATACTATTAAAGGCTCAGTTTTTCACTTTTAAATTTTGGAGTAACATCACTGAGGGATTCCCAGAAATTTCAGTATGACAGGATGAGCTACAGCCGGAACAGCTGATCGACCCATTCTTGGGTCTTTTGCCCAAACCAATGAGATATTTGACTACTGACAAGACTGCTATGCCAACTATCAGGGTGACCAGAACGATATCAATTAGCTGAGCCAATTAAATATTCCTCCAAAATAGTGAACAACAAAAGCCAATGCGTAAGCTAAACCCAGTGAATATCCGATGGAGAAGAAAGTGTAAGCCCAGGTTCCTGTTTCGCGTTTGATTGCTGCAACGGTGGCCAGGCAGGGTGTGTATAAAAGAGTGAAGATCAGAAAGCTTAGTGCTGCCAACGGTGTCATACCAGAGGATCTCAGACCGGAGATCACGCCCTGATTGCCTTCATCTACATTTTCACCAACACCAAATAACACACCATAGGTTGACACGACGATCTCTTTGGCAACAAAACCCGTGATCAAGGCAACACTTTCGCGCCAGGTGAAACCCAGCGGTGCCACAATAGGCTCGAAGATCTTCCCGATTCGCCCAATCCATTTCTGCTCTGTTATATCACCAATTTCCTGCTGCCGCAGAGCACAGAGCTTTGCTGATTCTTGTTCAGAAAGCTGTTTCTTCAAGGTGCTAAACTGGGTTTGCAACTCCTGATAGCCTGAACTGGACTCGTATTGCACCATTTCAGAATGATATCCACTTCTACCATTTTCAATGGAAGCTTCAAATTTAGTGGTCAGGTCTGTCAAATCTTGAGCATAGGTCTGTGAAATCGTTGCTCTTTCAGTGTCATAATCGCGATCAATATGGACAGAGACCGGGAAGTATCCCAAAGCCCAGACTATCACTGATCCCACTAGAATTACCGTTCCCATTTTTTGGATAAAAAGATATCCACGCTCCCAGGTATGCATGACCAGAGAACGTAAAGTGGGTCGCTGATAAGGTGGCAATTCCAGTACGAAGGGCTTAGACATGCCTTTCAAAATGGTTTTACTAAATAGTTTCCCACTGGCAATTGCTACCACGATACCCAATACATACATTGAGAAAATGACCGTAGCTGCATTTGCAGGAAAAAATGCCCCGGCTACCAAAACATAGACCGGAAGACGTGCTGAACAACTCATGAAGGGATTGATCAGTACAGTGAGGATACGATCCCGGCGTGATTCCAGAATACGAGTTCCCATAATTGCAGGAACGTTACAGCCAAACCCCATGATCATTGGGATGAAGGCTTTTCCATGGAGTCCGATATTATGCATGACACGATCCATAATGAAGGCAACCCGGGCCATATATCCGGAATCTTCCAGCATAGCGATAATAAAAAATAGTATAAAAATGTTGGGTAAGAAGACAGCAATTGCTCCAACCCCTCCAATGGCACCATCCACCAGCAGACTGGCAAACATACTTTCAGGAAGCATTCCCGAAAAAATGTTTCTTAAGCCTGTGACCCCTGCATCGATCCATTCCATGGGAAAAGACCCCAGATCGTAGGTGATCTTGAACATCAACCACATGAACAAAGCAAAGATGGGCAGTCCCAGCCAACGATGGGTAAGGACCTGATCAATACGTCGACTATAGTCGGCTGTATCTTGCAGTTTTTCAATAACACACTCACGGGTGGCACCCTGGATAAAACCATAGCGGGCATGTGATATCACAGCCCGACCCGTATCCTTGAATAAGCGTTCAATTCGATCAATGGATACACCAACTTGTTCGAGAATCTCTTGACCATCTTCCAGATTCCGAACTTCGTTACGGGTTTGCTCATCGGATTCCAGGAGTTTTACCGCGGTCCAGCGAATTAAACGCTCTCCTGAGCCATTATTAGCAACCAGAGCGCTTACATTCTCAATCTCAGCTTCAATGTCTCTGGGGTATGTGATATCAATTGGGCGCGCTTTTTTTGAAAGCTCTGTAACAACGCGCAGAATCTTCTCTTTGAGGATATCAATTCCTTCACCATTGCGTCCCACAACAGGAACCACCGGCGCTCCTAAGAGAGTGGCCAGAGTATCGACATCAATCTCAAGACCCTTTTCTTGAGCCATATCCATCATATTCAGAACGATCACTAATGGTCGTCCCAATTCGATAAGTTGGGTGGTCAGAAAGAGATTCCGCTCCAAATTTGAAGCATCAACAATATTTACAACAACATCCGGTTTGTCATCAATGAGAAATTGTCTGGCAATGGTTTCTTCTGCTGAAAAAGCGGCGAGTGAATAGGTGCCGGGAAGATCAATAACATTGAATTTATGCTCTGAGTAGTAATATTTGCCAGATTTACGCTCGACGGTGACACCCGGCCAATTTCCCACATGCTGACGGGCACCGGTAAGGGCATTGAAAATGGTCGTTTTACCACAATTTGGGTTTCCGGCAATAGCAATATTGAAATTCATATCAACTAATCTGCCTGTCTTTAACCACAGAGGTCGCAGAGAACGCAAAGAGTTTTTTTGGTCTAGAGCATCCTGGAACAGTTGCAGAGTTAGATAATTTCGTGATTATTGGCTTGTGCGGCGTCTTGAGGCCTGCCAGTCGTAGCCTTGGCGGAGATAGGTAGCTCATCAGTTTATTCTTTCTACTGCAATTTTTTCAGCATCCATCCCCCGGATAGACAGATGGTAACCTCTGATGATGAGTTCCATGGGATCCATGAGGGGCGCATACTTATCTACGCAGATCTCTGAATCCTTGGTCAGCCCCATTTCGATCAGGCGAAGACGAAATTGATCACTTCCACCGATTTCCAGAATCCGACCTTTTTCACCAGGTTTTAGATCACTGAGGCGTAAGCTCCCTTGATTTTCACCAGAAAGTTTGTGACGACGTTTTTTCCTATTAAACATTCAAAAGTTCTCCAAGATAGAGGAGTGAATTTACATTCTTATCCAATTTCAGGCTCTGATTCAAGGTTCCGGCAGTCTGCACAAATGCCAAAGATATACATAGTGTGAGTCGTGGGTAAAAAGCCATTTTCTTCACAGACAGCCAACTGCTGGGCTTCTATTTCTATATTAAGGAATTCAACGATTTTGCCACATTGCTCACAAATAAGGTGATCATGATGGTCATCCCCTCCCCGGCTGCATTCATAACGCATCCGACCGTCGCCAAAATCCAATTTGTTTACCAGCTCCTGATCAACCAAAGCTTCTAAACTACGGTAAATAGTTGCCCGACTCACATTCTTCTGACGTTTATGAAGTTCCAGATATAACTCTTCAGCATCAAAATGTTTATATGTATTGTTTAGTAATTTCAACAAGGCGATTCTTTGGGAAGTGGCTTTAAGCTCATGATCTCTTAGCATTTTTTTCAAATCTTGATTTGTTGCTTTAGGCATAGACCAATCTCCTCTCATCCGCCAACGCTGGAATCCTACAATTCACCGTATTTCTTCCGCTAGTTCTGCGCAATCACCTTGGATCTATGCAGATGACCACGGTGTAGTCCCGACAGTATCGTCGGGACGAAAACGGGTTGTAATGAAAATAAGAATGATTCTCATTTACGCAAGTGCAAATGAGTCTCGTTTAGATTATTATGTAAAATAAATGACCACTTATATTGTCCAGGATTAGTTATCTCTCCCCCAAAATAGCGATACTATAATGAATAATACCAATTGTACTTCATAGGTGCACTATAAGTCCAAAATATTTTTTCGTTTTAGAAGCTTTACAATTAGAAGCATAGCGGTAGCTATGGTGAAAATTTTAAGTGCACTAAAACGGGGAAATATGCAGAAATTTAGTGCAAGTTTGAGGTGCAATTGGTATTAAAAGAAATTGATAAGATGGAAAAAGAGATGTAAGCAATCAGCATCATTACTAATCGATTTCACCAACAATAAGTAGTTCGCAAAATTCGTTTAGCCTGTCTATCGAAGCTGCTTGACTATCGTCGCTTTAGCAAAAATAGTTAGTGTAGATATATTCGTTGTAAAACTAGTTTGATGATGGATAGGGAGAGATCAATCCTGGACATCCAGGTTGGCAAACTTGGCAATTAATTTCTTTTTGACGTTCCCTTGAAACATAACCGTGACCTTGGCTTCCGGGCCGGAACCCTCCACCAGGAGTATCTTACCTTTACCAAAGATCTTATGTCCCACCTGCATACCTGCTTCGTAAACCCCTGCTTCCCTACGACTAAGCGTACCCAGAGCACGTTGCATGCCTGTTGATTGTCTTTTGGGTGTTTGCATAGTCGGTTTAGTTCGGGTCATTTTCACACCTGGTTTTCGGCGAAACTCCTTTGGCGAATAATCGCTAATATTTCTGGTTCCATATTTTAGTAAATGTGTCGGTATCTCTTCCAGAAAACGTGATGGTCGACTGTACAGGGTCTCACCATAACGTTGCCTCATTTGAGCACCACTTAAATATGCACGTTCCATGGCTCGTGTCAAGCCTACATAAAACAATCTGCGTTCTTCTTCCAGGGCTTCAGTTTCATCAATTGAGCGCTGCAATGGGAAGAGTCCGTCTTCCATGCCGGTGAGAAAAACCACGGGAAATTCCAAGCCTTTGGCGCTGTGTAAGGTCATCAAGGTAACCTGTTGCTGATCTCGATTAAAATTGTCAATATCAGTGAGCAAAGCAACCTCTTCCATATATCCGGTAAGTGTGGCTTCCTCAGCTCTCTGGGTATATTCCGAGATAGCGGACAGTAACTCATAAATATTATCAATGCGAGCTTCACTTTCAGTAGTGACTTCCGCCTTGTAAAGCTTCACAAAGCCCAGTTCATCCACAAAAACGCGAGCCCATTCTTCCAAATTCAATTCATTCAATAAAGCAGAGTATTTACTGATGAGTTGGACAAACTCTATCACACGATTGAAAGCCCTGGACGGCATACTGATTTCCTGAGCCCGAGTTGCCGCCGAGAATAGAGAAATTCCTTCATTTGTTGCAAAAGCGTTAATGGCTTCCTGACTGGTTTTCCCAATTCCCCGGGTAGGTTTATTAATGATTCTCATGAAACTGATATCATCAAGAGGATTAACAATAAGTTGGAAATACCCCAGTATATCTTTTACCTCGAGTCGATTATAGAATTTAGTGCCACCAATGATCTGATAGGGTATGCCGTTTCGACGCAGAACATCTTCCAGGGGACGGGACTGGGCATTGGTTCGGTAAAGGAGGGCAACATCCTGAAAATCATGACCATTCCGACGACACACTGACTGAATCTCATCCACGATCAGCTTACCCTCATCCAGCTCATTCCGGCCTTCCAGTACTTTGATCAGTTCCCCTTCTTCACCCTCAGTAAAAAGTTCCTTGGGAGCTCTTTTCTCATTCCTGGCAACGACGGCTGAGGCTGCCCCAAGAATAGTTTTTGTAGAGCGATAATTTTGTTCGAGTTTGAAAATCCGGGCACCGGGAAAAAGCTGCTGAAAATCTAAAATATTGCCAATATCAGCTCCACGCCAACCATAGATAGATTGGTCATCATCACCAACCACACATAGATTCTTATGTTCATGACTCAATGCCTCAACAAATTGGAACTGAGCCTTATTCGTATCCTGATACTCATCGACCAGAATATATTTAAACTGATCCTGATACTTTTTCAGGATATGGGGATTTTTTTCAAACAACTCCAGCGGTTTCAGCAGGAGATCATCAAAATCCATGGCGCTGCTCTTTTTTAGCTCAGACTGATAAATAGCGTAGATCTGGGCCACTTTCTCATCGAAAGTGGAAAGTGCTAAGTCTTTAGCCTCTGCCGGAAAGATCATTTGAGACTTAAATTGCTTAATATTGTAGAAAATTGAATTGGGCTTTATGGTGTCAGTGGAGATACCCAACTCTTTCATGATCTTCTTGACCACCTTCTGCCCATCTTCATCATCATAGATACTAAAGCTTT
This sequence comes from Fidelibacterota bacterium, assembly GCA_030596225.1. Taxonomy (GTDB): domain Bacteria; phylum Fidelibacterota; class UBA8477; order UBA8477; family JABMPR01; genus JABMPR01. Next base: position 1,812 of record JAUVKO010000084.1, on the reverse strand, counting down.
GTTCATAGCCAATATAGAGTGCTTCTCGTCTTAATATTCGAGCGCAGATCGAGTGAAAAGTACCCATATTTATATGAGATAGATTTTCTCCGAGCAGGCGGATAATTCGTTCGCGCATCTCCCCGGCAGCCTTATTGGTGAAAGTAACAGACAGAATCTCATGGGGAGCGGCTGTCCCACTATGGATCAGATTTGCTATGCGATGTGTAAGTACGCGGGTCTTACCACTACCTGCTCCGGCAAAGATCAGCACGGGTCCTTCCAGCGCTTCAACAGCAACTTTCTGTTGTGGGTTTAAACCGGCAAGGACATTGTTCATCGGAAAGATCTCCGACGTTGATAGCGATTCACTTTATTATTGTGGTCACGGAGGGTTCTGGAAAAATCGTGAACGCCAGTGCCATCATTTTTACCAACAAAATAAAGATAGTTTGTGTCTTCCGGCTCCAGACTGGCCAAAATGCTCGCCAGGCCGGGGTTAGCAATTGGTCCGGGTGGCATACCGCGATAGAGATAGCTATTGTACGGATCTTTAATTGAAAAATGTTTTCGTTGAATATTGCCATTCCATTCACCCCTCTGTACAAGCATATAGATCACTGTGGGATCACAGTTTAATAACATGTTCCTGGTTAGGCGATTGTGATAGACTGAGGAAACCAGACGACGCTCATCATCACGGCCAGTTTCTTTTTCCACTAGGGATGCAAAAGTGATCAGCTTTTGTAAATTAAATCCATACTGCTGCGCTTTTTCCAACATCTCCGGTTGAATGCTATTCCTGAAATGAGTTACCAGCTTACTCAATACTGTATATTCGTCACTATTTTCCAGAAATCGATAGGTCTCAGGAAAAAGAGTGCCTTCCAAATGCTGAAAGCCAGTACCGGCGATCTGAAGCAATGTTGAATCCGTAAGCAGGGCAATCATCTTTAGAGAATCCAAACCCAATTTCCGGCTGAGTAATCCAATGGTCTCATCAGATCTCAAACCTTCCGGAATCGTGACCGTAATCTCGATTGGTCTTGCATGAGCCAGCGCTTCAATAGCAGCACTATTACTCAAACCTGTTTCCAGGGAATAGTTTCCGGGATAGATAGCACGGGTTTTGCGGAGCAGTTGAACCGCCAGTTTGAACGTTGTTGGAGAACCAATAACACCGGTTTCATGCAGCTGGTCAGCAATTGTGCTAAGCGAAGTACCCTCTTTGATAGTGATCTCTATTCTCTCCTCCACTTTCACTACGGGACTCACATCAAAGATAAAATAGAGACCGGTGATACCCGCCACAATGAGGACAATCAGAAATATTGAGCTTAATTCCAGAATATTTTTCAAACGCAATTTCCTTTCCAAAGTCTATCAATATAGAAGGGGGGTTTTGGCATGTCAACGGTGGTAAATATTTATACGAAAGAATGATTTTTATTTGCGCACCTATATTACACCATCTATATTCGCCGCGCTATGGGAAATAAAGGTAATAAAGACAGCAAACATTGGCTCTCCGAGTTACCTTTTACAAAAACAAATTATATCCTTTTCATAGTCGGGCTTTTTGTCATTATTCTTGGATACATTCTCATGGGAACCGGTGAGCTAAACAGCACTCAATCGTTGTCTGTCTCCCCCATCGTGTTACTCATAGGCTATCTGGTGATTTTTCCCGTGGCCATCATGTACAAGAAAAAAGACTAAGTCGTTTGACAATTTTGGGATTGTAGTTTCCGGCGTCGCCTTTCAGGCTATGCCGGGACAAATAGCTTTGGTTAGAACGTCCCGACAGTTTCGTCGGGAAGGTCACCTTGCTTT
>JAUVKO010000256.1 GCA_030596225.1 Fidelibacterota bacterium | reverse complement strand
TGAACTATACGTTTCTTATACCAATTGTATTTCAAAGATGCACTATAAGTCCAAAATATTTTTTCGTTTTAGAAGCTTCACAATTAGAAGCATAGCGGTAGCTATGGTGAAAATTTTAAGTGCACTAAAACGGGAAAAGATGCAGAAATTTAGTGCAAATTTGAGGTGCAATTGGTATTATACCAATTGCACCTCAAAAGAGTCTATATAAATTCAAAAGATTTTTCTGTTTTACAATCTTGATGCCACCGTAAAAAGTCCCTCTCGCCCGCCTGCGTATAACTTCGTGCGGGCAGGCAGAGGACGCAGAGTCGCAAAGTGTTGATATTTATGAATATAGCGCATCATATTGTATGTAGTTGTTAATTTGGTATTAAACCTGTTTGACTCGTTTCACTCGCTTAAAACAGGTTTAGATGATCTGATATGGATCCACATCCACTGTGACCCGAACATTACGAACTTTGGTATTATAAAGGATGTGTTGAGCAGCTTGTCTTAGAGATGTGCCTTTAGGATCTTGCTCTTTACTGCTTTTCAAAACCAGTTTCCAATGATAGCCCATGTGACTTTTTTCGATCATAGCTGGGGCAGGTCCGAGAATTTCAACCTCTTTTTGCCCTTTTAACCCCTGAGCGGCATGTTCAGCCAGATTGATCACGGCCTCCCGAAAGCGTCCCTGAAAACCAAAAGCGATCATGCGGGAAAAGGGTGGGTAATTTAATTGGTCCCGATCATTCAATTCGCTGTTGTAAAAGAGCTTAACATCATGTCGTGTGGCACATTGAATGGAGATGTCATCCTGCATCCAGGTTTGAACCACCACCCGGCCGGGAAACTCTCCTCGTCCGGAACGACCTGATACCTGATAGACTAATTGAAAGGTTCTTTCCCGAGCTCGAAAATCCGGAAAGTGTAAACCGGAATCTGCATTAATAACACCCACCAGAGTCACATTCTCAAAATCCAGACCTTTGGCGATCATCTGAGTGCCAAGAAGAATTTTATAGTCTCCGCGGGCAAAATCGCCCAATATTTTTGTATGCGCCCCTTTCCCTCGCGTCGTATCCATATCCATCCGGCAAACTGAAACCCCGGGGAATTGCACCTCAAGAGCTTCTTCTACCATCTGAGTTCCCATGCCGCCAAATTTTAGTTCAAGAGAACGACACTCCGGACAGCTTTGAGGCGGTGGTGCCTGATAATCACAAAAATGACAGCTCATCTTGTTGCCAATTTTATGATAGGTCAGGGAAAGATCATCATTAGGGCAAGACATGGTCCAATTACAATCGCGACAGGTGATCACCGGTGCATAGCCACGCCGGTTCTGAAAAAGGATGATCTGCTTATCAGCTGCCAGAGTTTCCTGAATCGCCTGAGCTAGTTTACGAGATAATGGATTAGTATAATCTTTGGATTCTTCACGCTCCACACCCATGTCCACCACCTCAACCAAAGGCGGCTTGGCTTTTTCCCAGCGCTTAGTGAGGTGTAGGCCCTTATAGCGATTTGTACTCAGATTATAATAAGTCTCTAAAGCCGGCGTAGCAGTTCCCAGAAGCACTACCGCTCGTTCTTCCCGACCCCTGACCAGAGCTACATCACGGGCATGATAACGTGGTTCACTATCTTGCTGCTTATAGCTGTTTTCCTGTTCCTCATCCACAATGATCAGACCCAGGCTACGAATTGGGGTTAATACAGCTGAACGAGCTCCCACCACAATTTTGAAGCGATCCTTTTGGATCTGCTGCCAAGTCCACATACGTTCAGCACCCTTTAAACCCGAGTGCCATAAGGCTACAATATCTCCAAAACGTGACTGGAAGCGGTAAGCGATCTGGGGAGCCAGGGCAATTTCCGGCACCAACACAATGACTGACCGTCCCTGCTTCAAAGCATGGTCTGCTGCATTGAGATAGACCTCTGTTTTGCCGCTACCGGCAACCCCGAAAAGCAAATATGGAACAAAAATCTGCTCGTCCAGTGATCTCTTGATCTCACCAAAAGCCACTTCCTGTTCATGGTTGAGTTGAATTTCCTTTGGTGGTGGTCGGTGGTAATCCTTAAGCGGATCAATATCCGGTTCCAACTCCTGTAAAGTGACCAAACCACGGTCTGCCAGCTTTTTGATCACCGGCATATATATCTTATATTCGTTTCTTAGTTTATCGAATTGAATACCATCTGGAAAATCATTCAATATATCAAAAGCCTTTTGTTGTGCTCTGGCATTGGTGGGAATTTCCGAGTCTCGCCCCAGATCAGGTTTTACGAGATATTTCTTGTTGTGATTCCTTTTAAACTCAAAATCATTCTCCAGTTCAAGCAGTCCCTGTCGCTGCAAACTGGAAAGTCGATTCAATACTCCGGAGCCACCAAATTTGCGCTTTAAGCTTGAGAGTTTAATAACATTTTTGTCTGCCAGATATTGTGTAAAGGTATCTGTCCCTTTAAGTAAGGGGCTAACCTGAATAATAACTTCTTTCTTTAAGCGGGCATCGGACGGAATGGCTGCCTGGATAACCTTTCCCAGGGGTGTGAAATAATAGCGGCTCATCCATTTGAGGAGCCGAATAAGGGGGGCATCAAAGACCGGGACCGGATCCATGATATTTTCAAAACTCTTCAGTTTGCCGGTAAAATCTGCCGGGGGCTCTGACTTGATCGCGATGATCATTCCCTGTTGTTTCCTTTTTCCCAGGGAAGCAATAACTCGTTGTCCAATCTGGACAACATCGTTCAATTCCTCTGGAACTGTATAGGTAAAAGCTTGCTCCAAACTTAAGGGAAAAACAATTTCTACATACATATGGTCATTGAGCTTAGTCAAAATCCGGTCACTGAGCCTTGTCGAAGTGTGTCCATCTTATAAAATGAAACCTCTCAGGATTAAAATGAAGTGTTATTCAGAGATTGTTATGGGTTGAACGGAAAATAATGTATTTTTATAACAATAGAAAGACATGATTACATATTTAACACCGAAATAGCTGAATATTAAATCATCATTTCTTAACGACTTGTGACAATCGAGCTCCCATAGCAAAGGCAAGTCCTTGAATAATCAGAATGGTCCCAAAATTTCTCTCATCTGCGATAGAGAATAACG
>JAUVKO010000163.1 GCA_030596225.1 Fidelibacterota bacterium | reverse complement strand
GCTCCTGCCGCTATGTCCCATGGCTTCAGACTGAATTCCCAGAGTCCATCAAGTCGACCACAGGCTAACCACGCCAAATCAATGGCAGCAGCTCCTGCCCGACGTAAGCCTTGAGTCTTTCCATAAATGGATGCCCACAGCTCCATGTTCAATTTAAAATAATCATCATTGAAATAGGAAAATCCGGTTGCTAACAGTGACTTGCCCAATTCGAGCGTGTCACTCACCTGAATCTTCTGACCGTTTAAGAAAGCCCCCTTATGCTTGCCGGCCGTAAACAACTCCTCACGATTTGGGTCGTAGATAGCCGCGGCATACAAATCACCTTTGAACTCTACACCGATTGAAACAGCAAAAACGGGAAATCCATGGACGAAATTGGTCGTGCCATCCAGTGGATCAATGATCCAGCGGTAATCTGAGTCAGTTGATGCTGAGATTCCTCCCTCTTCAGCCAGAATGCTATGCTGAGGGTATTTATTGCGGATAGATGATATGATGTACTCTTCAGACGCTTGATCAACTTCTGTGACCATATCCCGGGCGCTTTTGTAAGATATCTGACGCTTCTTAGTGCTCAAATCTTGAATAAGACCACCGGCACCTTTGGCAATCTCACTGGCATCATTTATCAGTTGGTCAAGGAGGATGTCCATATTTACCTCAGGGTAGGATTATTCTTTTACTTATCTGGGCGACGATTTGAATCGTCGCTTGGTCCTCAATATCCGATTAGTCGGAAGCGTAGGCTGGTCGAAGTGCTCAATGTCCAATATATCATCATTTATAGGGAACATGCTCCTCTGCAAAATAATCCTTTGTCATTGTTTTCAATTTACGGGAAAGGAGAATAATGGCGAACAGATTTGGGAGAGTCATAAAACCCAGGGCTGCATCACCAAATTTCCAGACAGCTTCCAGGCCGGCAATGCCACCTAGAAATACGAAAAATACATAGACCCAGCGGTAGGGCATAATGGCTTTGGGACCGAAGAGGTATTCAGTTGAACGATCACCATAAAAGGACCAGCTGATAGCAGTGGACAAAGCAAAAAGTAGAATGGAAAGGGTGATGATCTTATCTCCCCAGCCGATCATCCAACTCAGTCCTTCTTTAAAGGCGAAGGAAGTTAGCAGACTACTGTTCATCAGTACTTTGCCATCGAAAACACCGGCGGCAATGATCGAATCGGCCAAGGTAGCATCCTGGACACTGATGCGGACAAAAAATTCAGTATGCTCCCAGGCTCCGGTGGAAATAATGGTTAAGCCTGTAAGGGTACAGATCAGGATCGTATCAATAAAGGGTCCCAGCATTGCTACTGCGCCTTCGCGAACCGGATAATTGGTTTTTGCAGTTGAATGAGCAATTGCAGCAGATCCCTGACCCGCTTCATTGGAATAGAGTCCCCGTTTGATACCATGAAGCATAACCAATAGCACGCCGCCTCCAATACCACCGGCCATAGCTGGCGGATTAATGGCCATTTGAAAGATGAGACCAAATGAATAGCCCAGCTTGTCATAGTTTGACAGGAGGATCAGTAGTGTGGATAGAACATATACACCGGCCATAATAGGAGCCAGGTAGCCGGTTACTTTTCCAATTCGTTTGATACCACCAATGATGACCATTCCCACGAGAAAAGCCATGATAAGACCATTTAGAATCTGTTGAATTGAAACCTCAAAGCCTTCAAAGATCATGTGTTTAAAAGTAAGCCAGTGGGTTGTTCCGACTACTTGGGTGACTTCAGAATAGATCTGATCAGAAACAGTAAAGGATTGGATTGCATTTCCGGTTGCCATGGAACAGATCACAGTAAATGCCGCGAAAGCAACTGCCAGCCAGCGCCATTTTATTCCTAACCCGTTCTCAATTGTGTACATGGGGCCACCGGCTGTTTCACCGTTGACATCAATTTCACGGTATTTTAGAGCAAGGGAGCTTTCAGCAAATTTCAGGGTTGTTCCAAAAAAAGCAGTTATCCACATCCAGAGTAGGGCACCGGGACCGCCATAGTACAAAGCGATGCCAACGCCGGCGATGTTCCCGATTCCAACGGTGGCTGAAAGAGCCGTTGTCAAAGCCCGGAAATGGTTCAAATCACCTTCATCGTCGGGGTTATCGTAGATACCCATGGTCACCTTAACACCGTGCCAGAAGCGTTTGATTTGAGGAAATCCAAGATAAATACTGATGTAAATACCTGTTCCTACTAATGCTATAACCATAAAGGGAATTGCGCTTTGTGAAGGAAATGACCAGATTGCATCAAAAAAGTCGACTCCAAAGGCGTAGAGGAAAAAAGCAATAAGAGCAAATGCCAGAATACCGGCTGTTGAACGTTTCATAAATAAGACCTTTTCTGTTAACCCAATACTTCGATGACCAGGCGTGTGTCTTGCTGAGCCAGTCGAAGCATGACACTTTTGAGCATTTATGAAGTATTTCTAAAATAAAAACAGGTAGAATTATACTTATAATGTCTACCAGATTTGTGAATGCAGAAATACTAGGCCGTATTTTAAAGCTACCATAAGGTAGGAAAAGGAAAAAGTTCGATCAGAAGGAGGGTTTTTCTTTGGCTGGGGAAGTAGAGACACAATGCATTGCGTCTCTACTGAGTTATGCCTATATCGGATGAATAGGGTAATTTAATACATTACAAATTTTGCAAAGCGACCGTCTAAACCGCCATTCATCAGCGGTTTTTTCCATTCCGGTCGCAATCCGATATTCTTCAGGTATTTACGTTCCCCGAAATAGATGTAGGCCTCGCTACCGGCACATTTTTGTTTTAGCCAATCGCCCAGGTTCTTATAAAACTCAGAAAGATCCTGCCCTCGTTTCAGACGAATACCGTAGGGTGGATTCATGATCAGGGTGACACCCTCAGTATTTTCAATATTCTGATAATCTTTCCGATGGGTGTAGATTCCGGCACCGCCTGGAAGATGACCTAAATTTCGTTTGGCAACCCGCAATGCGCTTGGATCAATATCTGAAGCCTGTATCGGTACAGAATCCGGAACTTTAAAATTGTTATCCATTGTTTTGCGTAAACGTTTCCAGAGTGACTGATCAAAATCCGGCAGCTTCTGAAAACCAAATGATTTTCTGAAATAGCCAGGTGATAGCTTTGTGAGCGACATGAATGCTTCTGCCGGAAGTGTTCCTGATCCACACATGGGGTCGATCAATGTTTTCTCACCCTTCCAGTCAGTGAGTTTAATTAGAGCTGCTGCCAGGGTTTCCTGCATAGGTGCTTCTACTGTATCCAGTCGATACCCGCGTCGGTGCAATGAGCCACCGCTGGTGTCCAGGCTAATAACAGCCCGGTTGTTCTCAATATGCAGATTGAACCAGATATCCGGGTATTTGGGATTTACACTGGGACGTCGCTGAAGTTTATTCCTGAAGCGATCTACAATGGCATCCTTCAATTTCAGGGAAGCATATTGTGAATGACTGATCTGACTATTACTGACCTGAGAGAAAATGGCAAAGGTTTGATCCGGGGAGAAGAGTTCTTCCCAGGGAATCTCCAAAGCCGTTTTATAGAGGTATTTTGTACTGTGACAATCAAAAGATATGAGGGGCGCCAGTATTCGGGTTAGTAGACGAGAGCCGTAGTTGATCCGGTATAAGGCAGCTTTATCAGCTGAAAAATAGAGTCCCCGGAAGCGCTGTTTAACCTGTGTAGCACCTAATTCCTGGATTTCGGAGGCGGCTATTTCTTCCAGACCATTTGCCACTTGTGCGAAATAGTGTCCCGTTCTTTGATATTGGAGTTCCATCTATTCGTTTACTCTTTTTTCTTTTCTCATTTGCGAGAGACGTTTATTTGGGTCTAGCTCCATTTTCCGGAGTCTAATATTTTCAGGAGTAATTTCCACTAATTCGTTTTCGGAAATAAATTCAATTGACTGGTCCAAGGTAAGCAGACGGGGCTTGCGTAAGGTTACTGTAGCATCGGAATTAGCGCTGCGCATATTGGTGAGCTTCTTTTCCCGTGTGATATTAACATCCAGATCACCGGGACGATTACGTTCACCAATGACCATGCCACCATAGACTTGGGTACTGACTTCTACTTGTAATTCCCCTCGATCTTCCATACTCAAGCTGGCATAGGCGGTGACTTTCCCGGGACGATCTGCGACCAGAGCACCGGTATTGCGTTGGGGAATCGGACCAAACCAGGGTTCATAGCCTTCCATGATAGTATTCATAACTCCGGCACCTTTGGTATCGGTCATGAATGTGCTGCGAAACCCGATCAAACCACGTGAGGGTATCCGGAACTCCAGGTTGACGCGTCCACTACCATGATTAATGATATTGACCATACGACCTTTGCGAATAGATAATTTTTCAGACATAACTCCCACAAATTCCTCAGGAATATCCAGATAGAGCATCTCAACCGGCTCAGAAACCTTACCATCGATCTCTTTGGTGATGACCCGCGGTTTGGAAACCATGAATTCATAGCCTTCACGTCGCATGGTCTCGATCAGAATAGCCATTTGCAATTCACCGCGACCTCTTACTTCAAAGGCATCTGCTCGATTCTTTAATTGTTCGATTTGCAGGGAAACATTTAGGCGCATTTCTTTTTCCAGACGAGCAAGGATGTGACGAGATGTTAGATATTTGCCATCCTGTCCGGCAAGTGGGCTGGTATTTACATAGAAGATCATGGAAACTGTTGGTTCATCAACCTTGATCCGTGGCAGGGGAGCAGGATTTTCAATGGAAGTAATGGTATCACCGATTGCAATGTTTTCGACACCGGCAAAAGCGATGATATCACCGGCAACAACCTCTTCAACCTGTTGGCGACGGAGTCCGTCAAAGGTGTAGAGGGCAGAGAATTTTATGTTAGGTGTGTGTTTATGCTCTCCAGCCAAAAGATAATTTGTGCCCATTTTCAAAACACCATTATTCAAACGACCAATAGCTATCTGGCCCACATAAGCATCATAATCAAGATTAGCGATGAGGAATTGAGGCACATGCTCATCGTCAGCTTCGGGACCGGGAATGTATTCAAGGATGGTGTCAAACAGGGGTCGAAGATCGGTAGAGTTATCATCTAATTCCTGATGAGCAATACCTTCTTTTGCTATAGTATAAAGGATGGTAAAATCGATCTGTTCCTCAGAAGCATCCAGATCAATAAAGAGGTCATAAACTTCATCGACCACTTCAGAAATTCTTGAATCCGGTCTGTCTATCTTATTGATAACCAGTATAATACGCA
>JAUVKO010000135.1 GCA_030596225.1 Fidelibacterota bacterium | reverse complement strand
CGGTGGAGACACAAATCGCAGCCTCAGTAAGTATCTTGAGGAGATTGGTCAATATGAACCACTGGACCCAAAAGATGAGATCTCGCTAGCCCAGAGGGTCAAGCAGGGAGATCGTCTGGCACTAAAGAAATTAACTGAAGCCAACCTCCGTTTTGTGGTCTCTGTAGCAAAAGACTATCAGGGTCAGGGTTTACCCTTAACTGACCTTATCAATGAAGGTAATCTGGGTTTGATCAAAGCGGCTGAACGTTTTGATGAGACTCGTGGATTTAAGTTCATCTCTTATGCAGTGTGGTGGATCCGACAGTCTATTTTACAGGCTCTTGCTGAACATTCACGTATTGTGCGCCTCCCTTTGAACCGGGTGGGCACCATTTCAAAAATATCTAAAACCTCAGATCGTCTGGAACAAAAACTGGAGCGAACACCCACCGAACGGGAAATAGCCAAAGAGCTGGATATGGCTCCTGAGGAAGTGGCTGACGCCATTCGCATTTCCAAACGTCATCATTCGCTGGATGCTCCTTTCCAGGAAGAGGAAAAAAATTCGCTCATGGATGTTATCGAGGATGAGCATCAGGATGCTCCTGACTTCGATCTCATGTCCGATTCCCTTAAAAAAGAAATTCGCTCAGCTCTCGATACCTTAAAGGACAGAGAGCGGGAAGTTATTCGTATGTATTTTGGCATTGATCGTGAGTATGCGCTTACGCTCAATGAAATTGGTGAAGAATTCAACCTGACGCGGGAACGTGTTCGTCAGATCAAGGAGAAAGCCATTAAGCGTCTCCAGCACAAATCCCGTAGTCGCAAACTGCAGACCTATCTAGGTTAATATAGAAGGAGGTGAGATCGCACTATGTCAGTAATGGTAACCGTAAAACGGGATGAACCTTTTGAGAAAGCCTTACGGCGTTTCAAGAAAAAATATGAAAAAGCCGGCATTCTTAAAGACGTAAAGAAAAACTCTTTCTATTTAAAACCGTCCGAAGACCGCCGTTTGCGTCGGGCTAAAGCAGCTAAGCGCAGTCGCCAGACTCGTCGCTATGGCAGCTAAGTCATGACGCTTTTGAAATTAAAAAACCCGGGCTGAGTCCCGGGTTTTTTTGTACTCTAAATATCAACTGAAGAAAAAGTGAGCTATTAGCTGCAACCACCGACAATTTTTCGTGCTTTTTTGGTAACTAGCTTGGAGAATAGGAGCCTATATATCATCTTCGCATGTCTACACTTCCCTTTTTTATTCTCCCTAATTTAGTAATGATATTTGATCAAATACTGGAATTGCTCCACTTTCAATAGACGATGTTCGAGCTTCTTTAGGGAGTTGACCTGAGATATGGTGCCCGCAATTACCGCTGACGCATATAGCTGGGTTATAGTTTTGTTTAATCGATTACCAATAACTTTCTAAATTGCAGATGTCCCTATGCACCAAGTTCATGTTCAAAGATAAAACCAGAAGACTAGAGCCATTTTCGCGTGTATCAACAACCTGTTGACTGATATTGTATGCAGTAGACTGATTATCAACCAATTTACCCCCGATCAATTGGTTCAATTGCTACTATTGTTTATGAAACCTGTTTGACTCACTCAGTTTGTTGAAAACAGGTATAATACCAATTGTACTTCAAAAGAGTTTATATGAATTTAAAAGATTTTTCTGTTTTACAATCACTACTGTCCCACTTAAATAAAATAGTGTCATTGTAAGTACAATAATATAATGACTATAAGGCATGAAAATAAAATAAACGATTTGAACTCCCGAAAATGTCTGACGTATACTCTTCTCAAAGCGAGGAGAGATGTAATTGAATACAGGAAAAACTATATTTTCACAAGTTATGTCACAGGTTTCACACAATGAATTCACGAAATTGGTTTCAAAATATCACGGCAATTACAAGGTTCGGTCCTTTTCGAGTTGGGATCAATACTTAAGCATGAGTTTTGCTCAACTAAGCTATCGCAGAAGCTTACGGGATATTGAGGCCTGTCTTAATGCACAGCCAGAAAAGCTTTACCACATGGGCATTCGTGGGAATATAGCTCGTACTAACCTGGCCAGAGCAAATGAGAATAGAGATTGGCGTATATACGCAGATCTCGCACAGCAACTGATACCAAAAGCTCGCAAATTGTACCATGATGATTCTGATTTCACCTTGGATCTTGAGAACACAGTTTATGCTTTGGACTCCACTACTATCGACCTGTGCTTGACTCTTTTTCCGTGGGCTCAGTTCAGAAAACATAAGTCTGCAGTAAAATTGCACACCCTGCTGGACCTTAGGGGGTCAATACCAACATTTATTGACATTACCTCTGGTGCAATTCATGATATAAATGTTCTTGATGTGCTAATTCCTGAAGCAGGCTCCTTCTACATTATGGACAAAGGATATATTGATTATGGGCGACTATACCAGCTTCATAAGGCCCAAGCATTCTTTGTTACCAGAGCAAAAAGTAACCTTAGTTATCGAAGACTGTACTCCCAAGCAGTAGATAAAAAAACGGGGCTCCGTTCTGACCAGATTATTCGTCTAATTGGTCAAAAGTCAAGCCTGCTATACCCTGAGAAACTTCGGAGGGTACGTTATTATGATGGTAACCTTGGTCACTACTTTGTATTCCTGACAAACAATATGGAAATATCAGCTCAGACTATTGCTGATTTATATCATGAACGTTGGAAGATAGAATTGTTTTTTAAATGGGTAAAACAACACTTAAGAATCAAGGCATTTTACGGCACTTCTGCCAATGCTGTTAAGACTCAAGTGTGGATTGCAGTTAGTGTTTATTTGTTGGTGGCTATTATTAAAAAGAAAATAGAAACCGAATTAAGTCTCTACACAATTCTACAGATTTTAAGTGTTTCACTTTTTGAGAAAGTGTCTATAAATCAACTACTTACACAGACTGATCCCCGCTTTCTAGAAGGGCTGTCTTGTAACCAGCTGAATTTATGGGACTTATAACGGGACAGTAGTGTTTTACAATCTTTAAATTTTAACCATAGCTTGAGCTATGATTAAAATTTTAAGAGCAGTAAAACTGGAAAAGATGAAGAATGCATAGATTGTTTTGAGGTGTAATTGGTATAAAATACTTCTAGCACGTGTCATTAGGATTCTATGAATTTGGGATAAAAAAAACGGGGAGCATGCTCCCCGTTCAGATATCAAATTCGTATGAGAATTAAAGCATACGCAGACGGTTATCAACAATATCTGCATTTTCTCGTAAAGATTGAAGGTATTGATTCCAAATCTCAGTCTGGCGATTCTGATTCAGGCTTTCATATAATTGATCATGCTGGGCAGCAAAATCTGTTTCATCAAAATCACTTCGAGCATTCAGGCGTATAATAACAGCACCTCGGGGGGTGTTAAAAACAGGAGAAATGGTTCCGGCTGAAGCATCCTCCAGGAAACCATAGATCTCTTGATATGTGCCCAATCCTTTGATCCCGGCATTTGCCCGGACTCCCTTAACTTCCAGGTAAATGACATCATCAAGACCTTCAAGCTCTAGCTCAGCCCAGGAACCTTCTTGAGCCAATTCCGGTAAAAGCTTCTCTGCTGCTTCCCTGGCTAAAGTTTGTTTCTTTTCGTTCATAAGTTTGCGTTGGATAGTCACTTTTGCCTGATCAAGTGGACGATTACCGTCAGGAATGATCTCAGATAGGTAAAAGATGGCGAAATGGGTCTCATTCTGCATAACTTTACTATGCATATTTAATTCTGAAAGATAGGCAAAGCGCACTGCAGACTGGAAAGAACCAACCCCGGTGACAAAAGAGTCAGTTTGACGAAGTTTGTTTGAAGTGCGGCTTTTCATTCCAAGTGAATCAACTGCCTGATCAAATCCAATTTCATCAGCCAGGAATTCCAGATTTTTCAACTCGCGGCGAACACGGTCACGTGTGGTTTCGCTGGGATTAATTTCAACCAGGATATGGCGAGCTTCCACTTCAGAGGCTCCAGCGGTCTTACGTTCTGCTTCAACTTTGATCAAATGGTATCCGAATTGAGTCAATACCGGTCCAATAACCTGACCGATAGGGGCAGCAAAGGCAGCATTCTCAAAAGCCGGAGCCATTTTACCTTTACCAAACCAACCCAGGTATCCACCGTTGGAAGCTGAGGGACCTTCTGAATGGATTTGAGCTATTGACTCAAAGGAAGCACCACCCAGGATCTCATCTTTTACATCATTAATAAGATTCAGAGCTCTGGTAGTATCATAGGCAGTTGCCTTGATCTCTGTGGCAACAATTTTAAGGGTTCGTGTCTCTTCCTGCTGAAAATCCTCAAGATTTAAATCATAATAATTATTAATTTCTGCATCAGTAACTTCTACGTCAGCATCTTTCCACATGATTGTTTTTATAAAAAGATAGTCCAGATCATAGCTGATTTGATTGCGCATATATTCAGCACGAACTTCAGCCTTAGAGACCTGAGCAGTCGCAATGATCTTTTGCTGTAATTTTTCAACAGGGACGATAGAGGATACTTGTTGACGCATGGCCGCGAAGAAATTTGCTGCTTCAGGTGCATTAACCGCCTGCTGATAAGCATTATAGTCGAATTCACCAGACTCAGAGACAAAATATTGCCGGACAGAGGGGTGGATATTCTCAGTAAAAAAATACTTGATTTCATCAGGGGAGATGGTAATTCCCTGCTTTTCAATAGCCTGACGAATAAGAATCTGAGTCACCATCGTTTCCCAAATCTGATCCGTTAATTGGGCCATTTGCTGATCTGTTGGTTCAGTGCCATTCTGCTGTCTGAAATTATCTCTCTCGTTTTGCAGCGTGCGCATGAAATTCTCACGGGTCAGTTCCTCACCATTGATGAGGGTAAAAGCATTGGGCTGATTCCCACCGATAATATCCGTGATATCGGCACCTCCAACTAAACCACCGATGCTCATGGTCAGAACGAAAACAATGACTAAAAAGATCATGATCCCAGCCATGTTGTCGCGCATTTTGTTCATCACACCCATTCTGTTATTCCTCCTGCGCTCTGTGTCGCATATACGATCATTATAAGATAAAAAAAGCCGCCCAATATAGTTTGACTCACATGTGGTTGCAAGGACGGCTGAAGCTGAATTCAGCTACTTGATATTTTTCACCATGTGGATCAATTTGTACTCATTATTAAAGACGGATTGCAGTCAATTGTCAGCTTTAGGTCAAAACACAGAGGAAAGATCGTAAGCATTAGTGGATATTAGGATTCCTTTAAGCTCATCTGTTTCGACCAGATAGAGAACCCGATCAAATTGAAAAAATCGCCAGATTCTGGGCCTATCAAAAAAGCTATTGACAGGAGTTTCACGGTGTATATTTGCGAGAATTATGCATGTCAACGACCGCATACTGATCTCAAAAGTTTGGAACAAGCCCTCCATAGTCATGGAAGAAATTAAAACATGAAGCAATCTCCCTGCAATTCATGTACTGCAATTATTTTGGCCGGCGGTAGTGCAAAGCGGATGGGGGAGGATAAACGATTTCTGAAAGTTGGAAACGAAAATCTATTGGAACGGCAAGTCCGTATCCTTAAAAAATATTTTGAGAAAATCATTATTTCTGCCAATGACCCGGATAAGCTGGCTTATCTGAAGCTACCTGTAGTTAAGGATGAGCACCTGGGGAAAGGTCCCCTGGAAGGCTTAACCTCTGTTCTCGCAGCCTCAGATTCAGAGTATAATTTTGTGGTTGCAGTGGATATTCCAAGCATTGATATAGGCTTAGTGGAAAAGATGCGAAGTCACCTGGATCATGTCTCTGCAGTGATTCCGATCTGTGTTGATGGAAGAATTGAACCGCTATTTGCTTTCTACAGCAAAAATTGTATTCCCATCTTTCGTGCGGCACTTGATAAGGGAGAATTAGCAATTCATCGGGCTTTGGAAAAATGTCCGGTCTACCATTTTCCCATGCAGGGGGAGACTCCCTTAACGAATCTGAATCGTCCTAAAGACTATCAGGCATTTATCAAGGATACTCAGTAAATTCTGTTTTATACCAATTACACCTCAAAACAATCTATGCATTCTTCATCTTTTCCAGTTTTACTGCTCTTAAAATTTCAACCATAGCTCAAGCTATGCTTAAAATTTAAAGATTGTAAAACAGAAAAATCTTTTGAATTCATATA
>JAUVKO010000241.1 GCA_030596225.1 Fidelibacterota bacterium | reverse complement strand
ATATATAACATATTCGTTTTTCACCTTAAGCTCCAACAACTCAAAAACACAGAAACTAATAAGCTCAAATCCCCTCGCATTCACCCTTTGTTGCTTTAATTTCTGCGACCCATTATGAGCATTGATCTAAACAAAGTCTTCGACCTGAATCGCAATATCTTTATTGAGGCTTGCGCCGGTGCCGGGAAGACCTGGCTTCTGTCCAAACGTTATGCTGCCATCATGGATGATTTTGCTCGTAAGCAGGCTGAGTACCCCCAAAATCCTGTGCAGGATGCTTCCAATATCCTGGTCATAACCTTCACTCGCAAAGCAGCTGCAGAGATGTCAGGCCGGATCTATGCTGATCTGAATCACCTGCTGAATGACCAAGCCCTGGAACATGTCCCTGATAAATTTGGTCAACACTTGCGCAGGACTTCTAAAAGCTACAAGATGCATTTGCGATCCACCTATTCCAGAAATGCCATTTCCACGATTGACTCATTTTGTACTCAGATTTTGAGGGATCAAGCTGAACGTCTCAATATCGATCCGGAATTTCGAATCCAGGATGAAGCAGACACGCAACGCATGGAATTGGAGACCTGGGAAAGCTTCCTCGGGGAGCGCAGCCGTAATCATGATCCTGACCTGAAGATCCTGCTGGAGCATCTTTCCGAATATCATCTCAGTCAGTACATGAAAAAGCTGCAAGCTAATGCCCAGTTAATGATGAGTTGGCTGGATCACCATGCTTCACATAGTCCGGAGGAACTGCAAGCTGAGTTCAAAGATGCTCATCCACTTCCAAAAACATTGGAACAAGTCGAACAACATCTCATCAATTTGGTAGATGGCTTACCGGACCCATCAGCGATGCTCACTCCGGACCATCAACAATATCGCAATTTCAGTGATCTGCTGGCCTTTCTGAGTTCTCCCATTGAGGATGATTATCAATATGCCCTGGAGCTGTTGGAGTTTGTTCAGCGATTTGCTCTCACGAAGGATCGGAAAAAGTATCTTAACAGTCCTTCCATTCCCTCAAATGTTTGGCCGGAAGAATGGAAAAATGAGATCAGAGTACGCTTAAGATCCTTTAAAGATAGTATCGAAGATCTGTTACCATACGAAACCCTTATGGGTGATATCCCCGGAAAATGGGATTTACAAGCCTGTACTGTCCAGCATCACCTGGCCAAATTCTTTTTATCCTATTGGGAAGCGCTCAATCAGCGACTCAAGCGTGAAGGTGTACTCAGCTTTAATGAAGTGATCTTTCAGACCCATCGGCTTTTGCAAGACCCTCAAATTGCTGCCCACTATGGACAGCGTTTTAGTCACATCCTGGTTGATGAGTTTCAGGACACAAATGACCTGCGCTGGGATATCATCCGACTCATTGCTCAAAATGGGCAGAGATCCCTGCGGGATCAGGGCCTATTCATTGTGGGGGATACCAAACAATCCATTTATCGTTTTACCCAGGCAGATGTACAGGTTATGAACCGGGTTCAGCAGGTTATTGCTGATGGAGGTGGTTGGATACTCACTGCCGATGAAACCTTTCGCTCCTCCGGTAAATTTGTAAATACAGTAATCAATCCCTTAATCAGTGCCACCTTTCCCGAGGTCGAGGAACAGGAAACACTAGAACTGTACGAGACTGTCTTTCGATCAACTTCAGTGGCACCTAATAGTCCGTTAACAGCTGAGCAGCACCAACTTTCACGTTGCCAGCTGAGCGTGGTTCTTGAAGATGAGCACTCCAGGGGATATGCAACTGATATTATGCATACCGCTGACCTGACTCAGAATTGGCTTACCTGGATTGATGAGTCTCATATTCCCAGCGGGGGTGGCCCCGATATTGGTATTCTGCTTCGGTCATTTACTCATATTCTGGATTACATCCGGATTTTCACTACCAGGGGGCTGGAATTTGAAGTATTGTCAAGTAAAGGTCTGTTCAAGCAGCAGGAAAGTTATGACATTTACCACCTTTTAAGTGTTCTGGTGAACCCCCTGGATGATTTGGCTTTAGTGGGTGTTTTACGGAGTCCTTTCTTTGTGATGACCGATGCCGAAATTCAGGAACTCAGAAAGCAGGCGGGAAAGCAAGTGGGTTCAGGATGGGTATGGAGTAGCTTACTGAAAATGCAGCCTGAAATTGCTAAATTTATTAGTTCCTGGCAGCAGGAAACAGCTCGTGAACCCGTGGATAGATTGATTACCGGTATTCTGGCACAAGATGAGCGACGATTAGCCTGGGTCTCGGAAACAGGAGGTGTCCTGCGTCTGGCTAATCTGGATCGTCTGATCTACCTGATCCACCAACTTTCCACAGATGGATTAAGCCTTAGGGAGATACACGAGTATTTTAAATTTCAAATCCAGCATGGTGATGCTTCGCAATCTGAACTTCCGGGAGCCGCCCGAATCCAGATTTTATCTATTCATAAAGCCAAGGGCTTGGAATTTACGGTTGTGATCCTACCTAGTCTTCACTCACCACCAAAATCAGAGACCAGTGGTATCTATCTCGGGCGGGATGCTGATCAATGGCAAGCCGGAATCACGGTAGACTCACTCACGAACAGTCACAAAACATGGATGTTTGAACGCATCAAAGCTCGAACTCAAGCCGAGGAACAGGCAGAAGACAAACGCTTATTTTATGTTGCTCTGACCAGAGCCAGGTATGGCGTTGGCTTTATCGCACGAATCAATCCTCAGCGACAGCCTGGTAGTAATACCTGGTGGCAGCGTTACCTAAGACCCGTTTTTGACCTGGATTTAGATAAAGAAAAGATCTCAAATGATCCAAAATTAGTACAAAATATTTGGCAGGAACGTTCGACCTCTGAAATAGTCTATGATCTCAAATTGGGGTCTGACTTACTGGGAAGCAAATCCATTCAAGTTCCAGTATCAGATCAAGAGATCCAAGCACCTACCCCTGCTTCAAATCCTCTCATCTATGAGGAAATCTCACCCCACACCATTATGACCTGGATGGATCCCAAAGGTCTTGCCGGATCAGAGGAACGGCGGCTTGGTGAGGACCTGGGGCTGGAAACTTTGGCTTTAACCTTTGGCCGTCTGCTCCATAGAGCTATGGAAATGGAATGGTTCGATACGGATGAATTTGCGGAACCGATTCGCCTCTATCTGGAAGAAGAGGAGATCGTTGACCAGAAAACTCAACAACTATTTATTGACGATCTTGCTGATTGTTTGTCCATTTACCGCAAAAGTGAGTTGGCGGGAAAACTAGCTGGACTATCAGCCTCTGATAAACTCCCGGAACTGCCCGTATTCGGTTATCTCAAAAGTGAGTCACGGGTGTATAAAGTCTCCGGGATCATTGATCTTTTGTATCAAGATGGTGACGAATGGGTGGTTCTTGACTATAAGTCGGATAAGGAACTTCCGGCCAATCCAGACTTGAATGAATATGCTTATTGGTATCAGATACAGACCTATTTGTGGATCTTGAAATTGCTATATGGTATCGAAGCCCGGGGAGAATTGTATTTTAATCGTTTTGATCAGATTATTCCCATTGAATTTGAT
>JAUVKO010000210.1 GCA_030596225.1 Fidelibacterota bacterium | reverse complement strand
TTGATAGTATTTGCCACTGCTGATCAGGGGCTGGGAGTGTATGATGGAACGAGCTGGACCAACCTCTCACCCAATGAAGGTTTGCTCTCAAACAACCTCAGAGATATAGCCTATGATAACAGTGGCCGACTTATGGTTGCTTCTACACAAGGCTTGAACGTACATACTGATCTGGGATGGCTGGATTATGGTATTGATCTGGTTGTTCTGGGAATTGACACGGAAGAGGAAAAACACGATTATCTAAGCTTTGACCGGGTCATTGAGGACTCAGAAGGGATCTTGTGGTCCGTCTCAGCTAAAGGAATCTTTCGCTGGGATTGGCACCGTAGTAATGTTGGTGAATTGTTAGCTGAGAATAAGATCACCCGTATCGATTTTTTTGCAGATACATTTAGCACAGTGTCGGGAGATACCATTCTCACTGGGATTATTCAGGAGGAATCTACTGCTATACTTGATCTTGGCGGTGGAGCCATTGTTGTAGGTACTAAATCCGAGGGATTGGAATTCTATGATCCTACAGACGGTAGCTTCTGGTATCTCAATGAAGATAATAACCCGGATTTCCCAAGCGATCGGATACTCTCGCTGGATCTGGCTGGAGACAGTCTCTATATCGGAACTCAACATGGTCTTGTGATCTATGATTTAACAGATAGTCTGATCGTCTATTCCAATGAAGACAGTTTGCTTAATAGGAAAGTTGTTGACGTGATGGTGGGATCTGATGGACGCATCCATATTGCGACAAGAGATGGATATAATATCATTGACCTGACTGCAGCTCAAGGTTCGCAGTATATTGCATTGGACAAAGACAGTATCCCTGAATTCGGAACTAACAAACTTCAAGCGCTTAAAGAGCTGGATGATGGCACTATCTGGATCGGAACGGAAAACTCCGTTGTTCGCTATCAGAACGGCCAGTGGGAAAATTGGGCACCAACTGCAGGTGATCAATTTATCATTAAGTCGCGGAAGCCATTCTCAGCCCATGACGTTTTAACATTTAGCACGGTGGGTGCTGATATTGATGTAACTGCGCCTAGTAGTTTGCTGGAAGAGATTGCAGTTGTTCCCAATCCCTATGTAGTGACTGCATCCTGGGAGCCTCAACATCTGTATAATTCAGGGAGAGGTGTCCGTAAAATTGATTTTATACATCTGCCCCCGGAATGCACGATAAGGATATTCACCATTAGTGGTAAATATATAAACACAATTGAGCATAATTCCGAGATCTGGAATGGAGCTGAATCCTGGAACTTGTTATCCGGGGATGGGCTGGAGATTGCTTATGGCATTTATCTCTTCCATATTGATGCTCCGGGAATCGGAAGTCATGTTGGCAAATTCGCAGTGATCAAATAGGAGGCAAGTATGAATAATTCAATCAGAACAAATCGTATTGTCTCGCTGATTCTGGCGTTGACACTGGTTTCATCCCTTTCGGCTGTTTCTAAACGAGGAACCACTGCCGCCTCTTTTCTGGAGATCGGTATTGGTGCCCGCGGAACATCAATGGGGAATGCCTTTGTGGCGGTTGTCGATGATGTCAATTCGCTCTATTGGAATCCCGGTGGACTGGCTCTTATGCACAAAAGTGAAGTCAGCTTTATCCAGACCAAATGGCTGGCCGGGATTGATTTCAACAATGTTTCTGCCGCTTTCCCAATGGGTAATCTGGGTACGGTTGGTGTAGCACTTACCAGCATTTCAATAGCTGAGATGGATGTTAGAACCATTGACCAGCCTGAGGGTACCGGTGAAAAGTTCGGCGCATCCGATTTTAGTGCTACCCTGGGATGGGGTCGTAGTTTCACGGATCGGTTCTCCTTTGGAGCCAATATCAAGTATATCGAAGAACGCATCTGGCATATGAAGGCTAGTTCCGTTGCTGTGGATCTTGGAACCACATTCCGCTCCCAGTTCAAAGATATGAAGATCGGGATGAGTGTTTCCAACTTTGGAAATAAAATGCAGCTCAAGGGCGATGACACGCTGATCAAAGTGGATATCGATGAGGAGAAAGAAGGTAATAATTCCAAGATCAATGCTCATCTTGACACAGATTACTGGTCTTTGCCACTGATCTTCCGGGTTGGTGTTGCGGCAGATGTAGTTAAACTTCCGTATGCCAAACTTATCCTGGCAGTGGATGCTGCCCATCCCAATAATTATGCCGAAAGCGTTAGTGTAGGTGGAGAGTTTAATGTTATGGATATGGCTTTCCTGAGAGCCGGTAGAACCTTTTATCTGGATGACAACGATGAGGACGGCAATCCATATTCCCTGGAAAAGTTGAATGTAGGGGGTGGGATCAATTTGCTAATAACTCGGAATATG
Organism: Fidelibacterota bacterium; assembly: GCA_030596225.1. Lineage (GTDB taxonomy): Bacteria > Fidelibacterota > UBA8477 > UBA8477 > JABMPR01 > JABMPR01. The sequence goes on along the minus strand of JAUVKO010000210.1, from coordinate 1,759 downwards.
CGATTTAAGCTGGATATTGCTTATGGAGATTGGGGCATTCTTAGTGATGTCCATCGCTTTAGTCTGAGTTTGGAATTTTAAATCCCGCTTGTATTTTCAGTTTTATCCGCCTTCGCCGAAGCGGATACGCGCAGGCGGGCACGGGGATGAATGATGGGCTATACGCTTCGGCGGGATGTTGACATTTCCGAACGGGCGGATAACCACGGCGAAGCCTCTTGGAGGCGAAGACGGGTTATGGAGCTGGGACCACCAGCCTTCACCCTCTGGGCTACGGCTCGATAGGCGGGTTTACGTGTCACGGCGAAACCGAAGGCGCTGTCCTGAGCCTGCTGAAGGGTGAAGACGGACCTGTGGGATGCTCCATGTTTGACTGAGTCAGAAAAGGAAGTGAGATGAGTTCAAAATTTAAATTGCTGCTGTTACTGACCTGCCTGATTCCGGGAATATCTCAGGCAGCAGATCCCAAGCCATTGATTAAATTGTCAGATGCTGCGAGAAGGTGGGTCGTTCATGACGGTCAGCCGCTATATTACTCTTCAGGAAAAGCATCATACAATGTTGATAGCCGGTTTATCAGGCAATTGAGTAATTACAACTCAGATGCATTGATCAGTCTTTCTCCCAACGCAGATTATCGCTTGCTGAACCTCCTTCAGGATATGGATCAGGTTAAGAATGACCAACGCTATTCAGATTACTTCATCCTCAATAGCAATAACGAACTTGTCTATAAGGTCAGTCGGGGAAGTGGTGCAGATCTTAAACCTCATGTTGCTGCTATATCGGATTATGGAGTACTTGCCCTGGCTGATCCGGTTCGGGCTCATATCTATTTTTATCAGGATGGTGTCCTTAGCGCGGAAGGTCAGCTTTATGAAACTGAAGGTGATTATAGTCTGGAGCGGAAAATTCATGTGCAGTGGGTGGAGGATCAATGTTTTGTCCTGTTGGAAAGACCCGGTCGCGATGGTCGCTCTGCAGGAAATGTCCTTTTTATCAGGATCAATGAAGACGGCCGGGGACAGATAACAACCGGTTTACCCTTTGCTTATCTGCAGCAGTTCATTATCAAGGATGGCAGGATATTCATTAGTGGTTATGACTATAACCCGCAGACCGAACAGATGCAGCCTCAGATCATTGAAGTTTCGACACGCGGTAAGGTGCTTTGGAGCAATGCCCATTTTGGACATGAAATAGCTATTTCACCGAATGGTGAATATCTAGCTGCCCGCAGTAGCCATAATTTGATCCAACTCTTTAACCTGGAGCATGAGAAAGTCAGTGAGATCCAATTTGAACATGAAAATAAAGTCGCATTGGGACTGACTGTCAATGATCGGGGGGAGACAGCCGTAATCAGAGTTCCTCTCGATTTCTTTGTTAAAAGAACCACCCACTTTGCAGAGGTTTACTTTCCGACTACAAATCGATCAACTGACATTCAACTAGACCCACGTTACCATAAGCTTTTCCAGCTTTACACTGATGGGGACCGATTTTTTATTGGCACCAACTATGAATGGCTGGAGATCAGTGAGTGAGATATAACTTCTTTCTCATAGTGCTGATTCCTTTTGGACTCAGCGCCCAGATCAGCAATTTTCCATGGCCATTGGCTGATATGAATCAACAGCATCGGATTTCAGCCACATTTGACGAATGTCGGGCAGATCGGGATCACTTTCACAGCGGTACAGATATGCCCTTGGCCCCTGGTCAGGAAGTTCTCAGTATCATGGGTGGAAAGGTGCTG